>NZ_JBVHYH010000018.1:0-16464 GCF_055569135.1 Kitasatospora sp. NPDC029367 | reverse complement strand
AGCACGCTCGTCTCGAGTCAGCCCGGTTCGACCTTAACCCTCCCACACAGCCCGACGCCCGGTGCCGGGCGACGGGGTGTCCTCCCCGCCACTGGGCTGTGCGGGGAGGCCGCCCGTCGGCCGTCGGCCGGGCCGTCGGGGCCGGTGCCTGCCCCTCAGGCGCGGGCGCGGCGGGTGAAGGTGAGGTGGGTCACCCCGCTCGGGCTGCTCACCGCCTCGATGTCGAAGCGCTCCTCCAGCCCTTCCAGCCCGTCCCAGAGCGACTCGCCCCGGCCCAGCACGATCGGCACCACGACCACGTGCAGGTGGTCGACGAGGTCGGCCTCCAGGAACGCCCGGACGGTGCGCGGCCCGCCGCCGATCCGGACGTCCAGTCCGCCGGCCGCCTCCCGGGCCTTCCGCAGCGCCTCCCCGGGGGAGCCGTCGACGAAGTGGAAGACCGTCCCGCCCTCCATCTCCACGGTCGGGCGCGGGTGGTGGGTGAGCACGAAGACCGGGGTGTGGAACGGCGGGTTCGGCCCCCACCAGCCCCGCCAGTCCTCGTCCTCCCACGGGCCGCGCTGCGGGCCGAACTTGTTGCGGCCCATGATCTCGGCGCCGATGCCGTCGCCCCAGGTGCGGGCCATCGCGTCGTCCACCCCGGTGTCGCCGCCCTCCTGGCCGGTCATCTGCCGGAAGGTACGGGTGGCGAAGAACCACTCGTGCAGCCGGTGGGAGGCGTGCCCGAAGGGCTCCTCCAGGGTCTGGCCCTCACCGGTGCCGTACCCGTCGAGGGAGATCGAGAAGTTGTGGACCCGGACCAGGGACATCGTGCCGCCTCCGCTGCTCGTGGCTCTCGGGCGGCCGCTCGCAGCCGTCCGCTCGCGGTCACGCTAGCGCGCGGGTACGACAGATCGGACGAACCGTCACCGATGGGCCTCGGCGTGCCCCGGGCGGCGCCCGCCGAGGCCGGAACCCGGGGAGGAGGTGGCGAAGTCGCCACGATATTGTCGTGCCTTCTTCACGAGGTGCACGCCTGATCCGGCGATGCTGCCTCCGGCGGCGCGCACCCGCGGCCGTCGTGACCATCCCCGGGGGGACGATTCCGATGACCGTACGCCGTACCCTGGCAGGCCTGCTGGCCGCCGGCCTGCTCGCCACCGCCGCGGCCCTGGTGCCCACCGCGGCCCCCGCCGCCGCCGACACCGGCACCGGCGACCTGCCGTTCGGCTCGGCCACCACCGTCGGCCTGCACAACACCTACGACCCGGCCGCCTACCCGTACCTCGCCCAGAGCCTGGACACCGGCACGGGCATGATCGAACTCGACCTCTGGACCGACACCATCACCCAGGAGTGGAAGGTCAGCCACTCCAACCCGCTCGGCAACTCCAACAACTGCACCGCCGCCGACACCCCGGCCCAGCTGTACGGCGGCGGCACCAACAAGAACCTGGAGCACTGCCTCGACGACGTCCGGGTCTGGCTCGGCGCCCACCCGGGCGCCGGCCCGCTGGTGATCAAGCTGGAGGTCAAGGGCGGCTTCGCGGCCAACCTCGGGATGGGCCCCGACCAGCTCGACACGCTGATCGCCGCCCACCTCGGCGACGCGGTGCTGCGCCCGGCCGACCTGCTGGCCAAGCCCGGCGGCGGCTCCTACGCCACCGTCGACGAGGCCGTCCGGGCGGGCAACTGGCCGAGCCGCTCGGCCCTCGCCGGGCGGGTGCTGCTCTACGCGATCCCGGGGACGGTCGAGGAGCACAACCCGTTCGACACCCTGCACACCGACGTCGAGTACGGGCGGCACCTGCGCGACCTGGCCGCCTCCGGCCGGATCGACCGGGCCCAGCTGTTCCCGGCCGTGCACGGCGCGGCGGGCGGCGACCCGCGCGCCAAGTACACCGGCGCGGACGCCGGGATCCGCCCGTGGTTCGTGGTCTTCGACGGCGACGCCGCCGGCTACCTGAACGGCATCGACACCGCCTGGTACGACCGCTCGCACTACCTGCTGGTGATGACGGACGCCCAGAACGTGGCGCCGACGATCAGCGCCACCGACCCGACCGCCGACCAGGCCCGCGCCCGCACCGAGCAGCTGGCCCGGGCGCACGCGAGCATCGTGTCCAGCGACTGGCGCAAGCTCCCGGCGGTGCAGTCCCTGGTGCTGAACCGGGGCTGACCGTCGTGCCGACGCCCTAGGCTACGCCCCCGTGTCGAAGACGATCGAACAACTGGTGGACGGCCTGGCGGGGACGTACGAGGTCAGCGAGGTGTGCCTGCTGCTCGAGGCGCACCTGGCGCGCGGCGACACGGCGTTCCACGTGGAGGTCGGGGCGGCTCTGCACCGCCGCTTCGGCTCGGGCTGGGCGGGTGCCGAGCACGCCTCCCTCTACGACCACGTCCTCTGGGACGTGGTCACCACCCCCGGGCGGGTGCACGTGGAGCGCGCGTTCGAGTTGAAGCCCGCCGTCAGCACGCGCCCCGGTCGGCCGCTCCGCCGGGCCGCCGCCGTGCTGGCCGAGTACCAGCCGCTCGAGGCCCTGGCCTGGGTGTTCGAGGCCCCGGCCGACCATCCGCGGGTGCCGGAGGAGCTGCGGGCCTGCCTGCTGCAGGAGTTGGTGCTGCGCGGCGCCCCGGTCGCGGAGCTGCCCGAGGCGCGGGCCTGGGCGGCGGCCTCGCCGTACTGGGCCGCGCACCCGCTGGCCCGGCTGCCCTGGACCCTCGACCCGATCGAGGGCAAGCCGCTCATGGCGCACTACTCGCGCGGCGGGGTGGCGTGGGGCGCGCCGTACCGGCTGCCGGAGGGCGGCCGGATCGCGGCGGCCGGCCGGGTGGCGGTGGAGATCGGGGCGGACGAGCCCGGGCTGACCGTGGCCGTGGAGCGCTGGGCACGGCAGTTCAACGGGCAGCTGGAGGCGGCGGTGTTCGAGGCCGAGCGGCCGGTCGCGCCCGAGGAGCTCCCGGGGACGCTGGCCGGGCTGCCGCTGGACTGCATGTCCGGCGAGGGCTGTCGCGGCCCACTGGGCGGCGTGCCCGGGGTGGACGAGGCCCACGGCGGGGCGCACGCCGGGCACATGGCGGTCGTGCCGACCACCGCCGCCGAGGTCTGGCGCCAGCTCTTCGCCGCCGCCTCCACCGGCCCCGGGGGCGAACGCGGGTGGTCGTACGGCGGCTACGGACGGCTGGAGGCCTGGCGTTCCCTCGCGGCGCTGGTGGGCGCGGGCCCGGAGGACCCGGTGGCCGAGGTGGCGCGCCGGGCGGGGGAGTGCGCCTGGTACGGCTTCACCATGTGCGGGGACTGGTTCATCTGCGACGGCCTGGACCTCGGCTTCGCCGTCCTGGACGAAGGGCGCCGCCGGCTCGCGGTGATCGCCGCCACGGACTACCGGGGCGGCTGACCGGCCGGCTCAAGTCATCGACGGGTACGGCGAGTTGACCGGAGATGAAGACTCCGAACGGGGCTTCCGGGGAGCTCAGGGGCTCGCCATCCTGTTGGCATGACCCGAACTCTACGCGCGTGGAAGACCCGTGCCGCCGCCGTCGCCGTGCTCGCCCTGGCCACCCTGGCGCCCGTCGCCGTCGCCACCGAGGCGCAGGCCGCGGTGAGCGGCAAGGTGTGCGTGTCCGCCCTGCCGTCCCAGGCCCGGACCACCCTCGACCTGATCGCCAAGGGCGGGCCGTTCCCGTACCGCCAGGACGGCGTGGTGTTCACCAACAAGGAGGGCGTGCTGCCCTCCCAGCGCTCCGGCTACTACCACGAGTACACCGTGGTGACCCCGGGCGCGCCGACCCGCGGCACCCGCCGGATCGTCACCGGCCAGCGCTCGCGGGAGGACTACTACACCGCCGACCACTACGCGACCTTCCGGCTGATCGACTTCGGCTGCTGACCCGACCCGCCGCCCCCGGGCCCCGGCCGTGCGTCGGGGCCCGGACGGTAGGGTCGGCGCTGGCCGCCCCACCCGGGCCGCTGAGCGGCCGCCGGAGCGGCGCCCGCCCTCCCGTACTCCGGAGGACCCGGAAGCCTGCCCCCGCGCCCGCGCCCGCGTCCGGAGGCCCGCCGGGCCGCTCTCCGCTACCGACCGGTCGAACACCGACGGTATTGTGACAGGTTCGTGGAGGGGGGCGCAGATGGCGAAGTCAGCAGCTGGTGACGGGACGGGCGGGCCGGAGCAGCCGGAGCAACCGGGGGAGCGGGCCTCGGCCATCGCCCGTCGGCTGGACCGGCTGATGGCGCGGGAGGCGACCAGGTCGGGCGGCCGGCCCCCCGCCTACCGCGAACTCGCCGACCGGATCAACCGCCTGGCGGGGCGGGACGTCATCTCCCGCGACACCGTGCGCAACCTCCACCTCGGCCTGAACCAGAAGGGCCAGGCCTGCAACCCCACGGTGGACACCCTCGACTGGCTGGGCCGGGGCTTCGGCATCGGCGCCGGCGCGAGCTACTTCCTGGACGACGCCAAGGCCGCTTTGGTCGACGAGCAGCTCGACCAGCTGGAGCGGATGGCCGAGTTGCGGCAGGCGCTGGGCAACGACGGGGTGGTCAACCTGGTCAAGCGGGCCTCCGCGCTGTCCGACGGCAGCCTGCGGGTGCTGCTCTCGCTCGCCGACAACCTCCGCAAGCTCGAACAGGACGCGAGCGGCCAGGACACCGGCGGCCAGGACACCGGCAGTCAGGACGCGAGCAGCCGGGGTGCGAGCAGCCGGGGTGCGAGCGGCCGGAACGCGGGCCCGACCGGCGCCGGATGAGCGGGAGCACCGCACCACCCACCACCGTCCCCCGACCCGCTCCCGCCCCCGCTCCGAAGGAACACCCCCACCTTGGCCTTCCCCCGCGGCCTGCGCCGACGCTGCGAGCAGCGGCTCTCCGGCCTGAGTCTGCCCGCCCCGTTCACCGTCGAGGGCTTCCGTGCCGCCCTGGAGCGCGAGCGGGGCCGCCGCATCGTCATGGAGCCGCTGCCCGCCCTCGGCCCCGACCTGCCCTGCGGGCTGTGGATCGCGCTGCCCAGCATCGACGTCGTCTACTACGAGGAACGCACCAGCCCCGCCCACCAGGACCTGATCAAGCTGCACGAGCTCGGCCACGTCCTGTGCGGCCACACCGGCACCCTCGAACTCTCCCGGCTCAGCGCGCTGCTGCCCGACCTGACGCCCGAGCTGATCGCCCAGCTGATGGGCGCGGGCCGCACCAGCTACCACACCGCCGAGGAGCAGGAGGCGGAGATGATCGCCCTGCTGCTCGCCGACCTGGTCGGCTCCACCACCGACCCGAGCCCGGTCTCCGACCGGCTGGCCGAGAGCCTGATGCACCCGATACGCCAACCCCGGTGGAGGAAGTCCTGATGCGCCCGCTGTTCACCTGGCTGATGCCCTCGCTGATCTGGGGCGTCGTGCTCTGGCGGGCCCCCACGGCCTTCACCACCCGGGCGAACCGGGCACTGTGGGCGGCCTTCACGGCGATCGCCCTCGGGCTCAGCTGCCGTCCGGCCTTCGTCGAGCGGGGCCTGGGCGACCTCACCGGCATCCGGGACGTCACCCAGCTGCTCAAGCACCTGGCCGGTGTCGCCGCGGCGTACTTCCTGCTGGAGTACGTCCAGGAGGTGCGGCGCCGCCCGGAACGGCCCCGGGCCGCCCGCGTACGGCTGCTGCTCGCGGTGGTCGTGGGCGTCGCGCTGAGCCTGCTGTTCGTCCTCGCCCTCCCGCACGACGCCGACGGCGGCTTCGGCATCGACGCCCACTTCGGGGACCCGTGGGTGAAGGCCTACCTGTGCGTCTTCAACACCGCCTTCGCGCTGGCCAGCGCGCGGGCGATGGTGCTGTTCTGGTCCAACCGGGCCGCCGTTCCGCGCGGGGCGCTGCGGGTGGGGGTCACCTGCCTGGCGGCCGCCGGTGCGACCGGCCTGCTGTACACGCTCTACCGGTACTGGTTCACCCTCACCAAGGGCGACTCGACCCGGTTCGACGCCGCCGGGAAGCCGATCCCGCTCCAGGACACGGCCAGCGAGCTGCTGCCCGCGCTGATGCTCGTGCTGCTGGTCCTCGGCGTCACCATCCCGCCCGCCCGGACGGTCGTCGGCTACCTGCGCGACCAGTACGCGCTGTGGCGGCTGCACCCGCTCTGGGCGGACGTGGTGGCCGCCGTCCCCCAGGTGGTGCTGGGCACCCCCAGCAGCCGGCTGCGGGACGTGCTGACCGTCCGGGACCGCTCGGTCGAACTCGCCCACCGGGCCTTCGCCATCCGGGACGCCGCCCTGGTGCTGCGGGAGGACACCCAGGGGGCCGAGTGCGCTCCGGCCTGCGGGGACACCCGGGCCGCCGAGTGCGTCCCGACACCCGCCGCCTGCGAGGACCTCGCCCGGGTCGAGGCCCGCTGGCTGCGCGCCGCCGTCCGCCACCGGGCCCGCGACCTGCCCGCCCCGACCCCGCCGGCGGCCCTCGCCGCGACCACCGGCGGCCGCACCCCGCGCGAGGAGATCGCCTGGATGCTCGCCGTGGCCGCCGCCTACCGCCGGCTCGGCGCGGACGGGACCGCGTAGTCACCGAAGCCACCGAGCGCTCCAACCTCTCCGGCCGACCGGCCAGTTGACGCACCGACCGGTCGGTCGGCGACTCTGTTCGCCAGTCAGTGCCATGAGGGAGGTGCGGTTTTCGCTGTTCGGCGATTATGATCGTCATCGCAGCGGGGTTGCCCGCCGAACCAACAGGGGGGTCGGGGGATGTTCAGCACGGTCGACAGCCGGGTCGGACGCGGGTGCGCCGCCGCTTCACCGGGGGAGGCCGGAGGGGACTCCCGGTGGCACCGCCGTACCCGTGACACGGGTTGGAGCTAGGGCCCGTAGCGCGGGGCACGGCGGCCCGGTGGCCGTACTGAGGGCTCCCGTCCCACGGGGGTGGGCGGGAGCCCTCAGGCGAGCAGGCGGGCCGGGAGGTACGGGGACTCGACGTGGACGGTCCAGCCCCGGCGCCGGGCGTGGCAGGCGAGGGCGAGGACGTCGAGGCTGATCGCTGCCTCGGGGTCGGTGGCGCGGTCGGCGACCGAGTGGTGGTCGCGGTGGGCTTCGAGGGCGTCGATCAGCGCCAGCGAGAAGCTGGTCTCGTCGCCCTCCACGAGCTGGGAGAACAGGACCACCGGCGGGGCGAGGAAGCCCCACTCCTTCGTCCGCTCGACCTCGCGCAGGGCCCGTTCGGTGGCCGGGAGCGGGTCGACGCCCCGGAAATAGTCGTGCAGGGCGACGCGGTAGGCGGCGTACGCGGAGCGGTCGGTGGTGGAGTGGGTGGGGCCGGCCAGGACGACCGGGGCGAGGTCCTCGCGGACGCCGGTGATCAGGGCGAGGCCGAGGGCGAGGTGCCAGTGGCCGGGGCCGGAGTCCTCGCCCCGGGTGGCGGGGTACCGGACCGTCCGGCCGTCGATGGTCACCTCGGCCTCGGTGCCGGGCTCGGCGAGGGCGATGCGGAAGAGCGCGGCGCCCAGTTGGGAGGCCAGGCGCAGGCCGGCGAGCTGGGTGTCGGTGACGTCGGCGGACTGCGAGGCGCGGGCCTGGAAGAGGTGCACCTGCTTGCTCAGGGCGCGGGCGAGTCGGGAGACGGTGTGGCGGTCCTCGGGCCCGGGGTTGATCGCCTCCTGGGTCCGCAGTTCGTACAGCGCCTCGCTGTCGGGGTGGAAAGGGAGGGCCGGGCTCGGCCGGTCGATGCGGACCGGACCGGCGGCGAGCCGGGCGACGGCGTCGGCGCGCCGGTCGCGGCCGAGCCCCGCGACCCGGGGGCCGGGGCCGGCGAAGCCGGTGACCAGGGCGTGCGGGAGGTAGTCGGTGTCGACGGCGGGGAGCCAGCCGTGGGCCCGGTGGGCGAGCGCGGCGAGGGCGAGCGGGAGCAGTGGGAGGAGGCTGCGCGGGCGGGTGCCGTCGGCGTGGTCGAGCAGGGCGAGCAGCCCGGCGTCGAAGGCCGCGCGGTCCTGCGCCGCGAGGGCGCGCAGGGTGTGGAGGGCCTGGGTGGCGTCGCTGTCCCGGTCCTCGATCCGGGCCAGTGCGGCGTCGATGGCGGCGAGTCGCTGCGCGGCGGTCCCGTCGTCCGTCGACTCGGCGCCGGTCGCGTCCTCGTCGCGGGTGCGGCCCAGGAGGTGGGCCATGAAGCCGTTGACGAGCTGGGCGGCGGAGTAGCCGCCGCCGGCGGGCATGGCCTGCCAGGTGAAGGCGAAGGCCTCGCCGTGCCGGGTGAACCGGTCGGAGAGGATCGCGAGGCAGAGCGCGTCGAGCCAGTGCCGGGGGAGGACGGGGCGGCGCCGGACGCTCCCGTCCGCGTCCTCGGGGTCGTAACCCATCCCGAAGTTCGGGTAGTCGAGGAACACCTGGAAGCGGTCGTACCCGTAGTACGCGGCGAAGGCGATGGCGCCGGCGGCGGCCTCGGTGGCGTCCTTGAGGACGGCCCTGGCCTCCGGGGTGTCGAGGGCGGGGGAGTCGGCGGAGAGCGCGCCCAGATAGTCGAGGAACTCGTCGGCGATCAGCCGCCATTCGGTGGCGGTCATCAGGTCGGCGCGCGAGTACGAGTGGACCATCCGTCCGATCCGGTCGGTGAAGCCCTCGCGGGCCGCCGAAACCGCCGCTCCGTCCACCTGGTGACGCTCGATCCGCACAGCTCTGCTCCTTGATCCCTTGCCTGGTCGTCAGCCTAGGCGAGGGGTCCGACAGCGTGCGGCGCGGGGGGCGGTGGCGGCCGCACGGGTTTCAAACGATGTTTGAAAAAGGTCGGGAGCGCGCTAGTGTCATGATCGGCGACAGCGGATCGCGCCGCGGCGAAGCCCGGCATCCGCCTGCCACCGGCGAGTTGACGGTCGGTCGCGCCGGACCGCCGGACCGCCGGACCGCCGAGTCCGCCGAGTCCGCCGCTGCCGCCGTGAACCGTCCGTGAGACATCCATGAACCGTCCTGACCCGCGAGGGAGAGCAAATGTCGGAACAGCTGAGCCGCGAAGTGCCCGAGAAGACGCCGGTCTTCGACACCGCCCACTGGCAGGCCCGGCTCGACGGACTCCTCGCCGCCCACCGCATCCACGGCGCCACCCTGGCCGTGCTCGCCGGTGGTGAGATCCACGAACTGGCCTCCGGCATCCTGCACTCGGAGACCGGCGTGGCCGTGACCACGGACTCCGTGTTCCAGATCGGCTCCGTCAGCAAGGGCTACACGGCGGCGATGGTGGTGCTGCTCGCGGACGCCGGGAAGCTCGACCTGGACGCGCCGGTCGTGGACGTCCTGCCCGAGTTCGCGGTCGCCGACGCCGAGGCCACCCGCACCATCACTCCGCGTCAACTGCTCAACCACACCAGCGGCATCGAGGGCGACTTCGTCAGCGACACCGGCCGCGGGGACGACTGCCTGGCCCGCTACCTCGAGGGCGCCCGGACGGTCGGACTGACCAACCCGCCCGGCGCGACGGTGTCGTACTCCAGCACCGCGTACAACGTCCTCGGCCGGATCGTCGAGGTCGTGACCGGCGGCACCTGGGACGAGGCGTTGAAGGAACTGATCACCGGCCCGCTCGGGCTGGAGCACACCATGACCCTGCCGGAGGAGGTGCTGCGCTTCCGTGCCGCGATGGGGCACATGGGCGACCCGGGCGAGGAGCCGGTGCCCACGCCGCTGTGGAACATGATGCCGCGGTCGGCCGGTCCGTACGGCGGGATCTGTGCGACGGCGGCCGATGTCGCCCGGTTCGCGCGGCTGTTCGTGGACGGCGGTGTCGCGCCGGACGGGACGCGGGTGCTGCCGGAGGCCGTGGTCGGGGCGATGCTCAACCGCGAGGTCGAGATGCCCGACCAGTGGTTCCTCGGTGCGCACTGGGGGCTCGGCTGGGGCCTGTTCGAGTGGGACGGCGTCCGGGGCTTCGGCCACGACGGAAGCACCTTCGGGCAGTTGGCCTACCTGCGGGCGATGCCGGAGAAGGGCGTCGCGGTGGTGCTGCTGACGAACGGCGGGGGAGCGGCGCCCAAGGTGTTCGAGGCGCTGTGCCGGGAACTGTCGGCGGAGCTCGCGGGCGTGACGATGCCCGGCTTCGAGCCGCCGGCCCGGCCGCCGGTGGTCGAGCTCGGGGGGTTCGTCGGCAGCTACCGCCGGGAGGGCTTCCTGATGACGATCGCCGAGGGCGGCGGTGAGGGTGTGCTGACCCTGACGTACGAGGGGGCGGACGGCCTCGCGGGGACCTTCGACCCGCTGGTGTGGCAGCTGACGCCGGTGTCGGACAGCCCGGCGAAGACCGTCTTCGCGGGGCGGCGGAACGAGAAGGACGCGTGGATACCGGTGGTGTTCTACGCCCTGGCCGACGGGAGCCGGTATGTGCACTTCGGCGTCCGGGCCACGGCGAAGGCGGCGTAGGCACACAGACACGTAGGCACACAGGCACACAGGCATGCGGGGGCGGGTCGTTCGGGGAACGGCCCGCCCCTGGCCGTGGCAGGGCGGTGGAGCGGGTGCGGGACGCGGAGGGCATGCGGGCTCCTTGGCGGGGCCTGAGCATTTGAACGTTCAAAATCGCGGCAAAAGCCTTGACCCATGTGATCGGTGACATGTGTTATTTCACATGCCGCGTCGGATGCCGTCAACGGAAAGCGCACGGGCGGCTGGCAGTCCCCCGAATCCGACCGAGAGTCAGCCCCGAGAGTCAGCCCCGAGAGTCACCCCCGAGAGTCACCCCCGACCGAGAGTCACCCCCACGCACCCCCACCACCCCCACAGGAGCGCACGTGCGCCTTCTCCCCCGCCGCCTCGCGGCACCCCTGCTCGCCTCGGCCCTGGCCGTGACCGGCCTCGGAGCCGTCACCCTCGGCTCCGCCGTCCCGGCCGCCGCGCTCGGCAACGGCAACGCCCTCACCCCGCCGATGGGCTGGAACTCCTGGAACTCCCTCGGCACCGAGGTCACCGAGGAACAGGTCGTCCAGACCATCGACTTCATGGCCGCCAACGGCCTGGTGGCGGCCGGCTACAACACCGTCACGATCGACGACGGCTGGTCGCTCTGGCACCGCGACGGCCAGAGCGCCGACTTCGTCCGGACGCCGTACGGCTCGATGCAGCTGTACGACGCGGCCGGGAACCCGGTCGCCGGGACGGACGGCAGCGGCAACGACCCCACCTCCGGCCACCTGGTCCCGCGCCCCGACCACTTCCCCTCGCAGACCGTCGACGGCCGGACCGTCAACGGCATCCAGTACCTGGCCCAGTACGCCCACAGCAAGGGCATGAAGTTCGGGCTCTACGCCACGGACACCTACGAGACCTGCCAGATGCACCCCGGCAGCCTCGGCCACGAGGCCACCGACGCGGGCGACTTTGTCTCCTGGGGAGTCGACTACGTCAAGTACGACGACTGCCCGTACGGGCCGCGGATCACCGGCCCGGACGGCCACGACTACTCGACCCAGGGCGAGGGCAAGGAGCTCACCCGCTCCGTCTACGCCCGCGTCCAGACCTTCCAACGGGCCCTCGACGCCGCCTCCGCCGCCCAGGGCCGCCCGAAGGTCACCCTCAGCGTCTCTGCCCAGCCCGCCCACACCGGAGTGCCCTACCTCCTCGACCCGGCGGACCCGGCCCGCACCGACCCGGTCGTCCAGGCCGCGGGCACGGCGCCGTTCAGCGCGCCCGGCTACGCCCCGACCGGCGTCTGGTGCGGCCAGGTCGCCAACCTCTGCCGGATCGGCGGGGACCGGGACAGCGAGCTCGACGGCGTGCTGTGGAACGGGCAGTTGCAGACGGCCCTGCGCTACCCCGGGAACGTGCGCCCGGGCAGCTGGAACGACCTCGACATGATGTACACCGGCTGGAACGACGTCTACGGCCTCTACGGCACCACCGACACCTGCACCTGCCACAAGCCGTTCACCGACGACGAGTCACGCACCGAGACCTCCGTGCTGGCGATGCTCGCCGCCCCGCTGATCTCCGGGGCCGACCTGCGGACCGCCGCCCAGTCCCAGCACACCGACGGCGGCCACACCTGGTCCACGGGGATCGGCGCGTCGAGCCTGGCGGTCCTGGAGAACCGGGACGTGGTGGCCGTCGACCAGGACGCGCTGGCCAAGCCCGCCACCCTGGTCGGCTCCGCGCCGACGAGCGGCACGGCACCGGTGGTGCTCAAGCGGCAATTGGCCGACGGGAGCACCGCCGTCCTGCTGGTCAACCAGGACCCGGCCGCCGCGCACACGATCGGCACGGACCTCGCCGCGCTGGGGCTGACCGGCGGGTTCACCTACAAGGAGCTGTGGACCGGCGCGACCGGCACCGTGACGTCAGGCGCCGTGACGTCAGGCGGTGGGGGCGGCGCGGGCGGCGGTACGGTCGGCGGCACCTGGGTGCCCGCGCACGGCGTCGCGATGTACCGGCTCACCCCGCAGGCCGCGACCGGCCCGGCGACGGTCGTCGACGACGGCAAGTACCACGCGCTGGGCACGGGCGGCTCCAGCGGCCCGGTGCTGGAGGTCGCCGGCACGTGCAGCGCGCCGCTGGGCTCGGCCGCCGACGTCAACACCTGGTGGCCCACCCACACCTCGGAGCAGTGGACCTTCACCGGCAACCCGGACGGCACCGTGCGGATCAGCGACAACTGCGACACCGCCACCCACGTCCACACCCTCCTGGCGGCCGGTACCTCGCCGGGGAGCAGCGCCTACCTGCTGAACTACTCGCCGGGCAACCCGTGGCAGGAGTGGCGGGTCGTCCGGAACACCGCGACCGGCGTGCTCACCGTCACCAACGTCGCCACCGGTCTGGCGCTCGACGCGGGCGGCGGGACGGCGGGCACGACGGTGACCACCGCGGCGCCGAACGGCGCTGCGGCGGGCCAGGGTTGGAGCGTCCTCTCGTAACACCGGGAGGGCGGCCCGCAGGCCCGGCAGCCGTCCCCCTCGGGGGCCGGCCGCCGGGGCCCGTGGTGGGATGATGGGCCGGACGGTTCCGCAGGTGAGGGGTGGCACATGAGCAGCAGGTTGCGGGTGCTGAGGCAGCAGAACCGGCTGAGCCTGGAGGCGCTGGCCGAGCAGGTCGGGGTCACCAAGAGCTACCTCTCCAAGGTCGAGCGCGGCCTCAGCGACCCGTCGATCTCCACCGCCCTCAAGCTGGCCCGCGCCCTCGGGGTCGACGTCGGCCGGCTGTTCTCGGACGAGGTCGAGCCGGAGCTGGTGACGGTGGTCCGCGCCGGGGAGCGGACCCCGATCGCGGGCGGGGCCGGTCCCGGTGCCCCGCACTACGAGGGCATCGCGACCGGCCTCAGCGGCAAGCGGATGGTGCCGTTCGTGATGTACCCGCCGACCGACGCCACCGGCTCCCCGTTCAAGTCGCACCCGGGGGAGGAGTTCTTCTTCGTCCACGCGGGCACGGTGGAGCTGGAGTTCCCCGAGCGGACGGTGGAGCTGGGCCCGGGCGACAGCGTCTACTTCAACTCGGCGGTGCCGCACCGCTGCCGGAGCACCGGTCCGGAGCCGGCCCACATCCTCGTGGTCATCCACGACGAGCAGGACGGCACCGCGGACCGGGTCCCCAGCCTGCCCTGACCCCGCCTCCCCGGGCGGGGATTCAGCCGGCGGCGTCCGCCAGCAGCCGGGCCAGCTCCGCCCGGCGCTCCTCCGGCAGCGGCAGCAGCGGCGGGCGGGGGTCGCCGACGTCCAGGCCGAGCAGGGAGAGGCCGGCCTTGACCGTGGTCGGCAGCCCGCCGCGCGTCAGGAACTGCAGGACGGGCAGCTGGCGGTAGTACACCTCGCGGGCCGCGTCCAAGTCCCCGGTGCGCACCGCCCGGTACAGCTCCAGCGGGAGTTCGGGGATCAAACAGGGCGCTGCCGTGCACCAGCCGCTGGCGCCGGCCGCGAAGGCCGCCAGCGCGAGCGGGTTGGAGCCGTTGTAGAACGGCAGTGCGCCGTCGGAGAGTTGGGTGAGGCGGTGCATCCGCTGGAGGTCGCCGCTGCTCTCCTTGACCATGGTGATGTTGTCGACGTCCCGGACCAGCCGGTGGATGAGCTCCGGCGGGAGGTCGACCCCGGCGGTCCTCGGGTTGTTGTAGATCATGATCGGGATGCCGACGGCGTCGGCGACGGCGGTGTAGTGCCGGGTGATGGCTTCTTCGTCGAGCACCCAGTAGGAGAGCGGCAGGAGCATCACCACGTCCGCACCGGCCTGTTCGGCGAAGCGGGCGCGGCGTACGGCGCTGCGGGTGGTGAGGTCGGCGATGCCGACGACGGTGGGGACGCGGCCCGCGACGGCGGAGACGGCGGCCTCGGCGACGGCGTACCACTCCGGGTCGTCGAGGTAGGCGCTCTCGCCGGTGGAACCGAGCGGGGCGACGGCGTGGCAGCCGGAGGCGACCAGGCGGTCGATCAGCGCGGTGAGCCCGTCGAGGTCGGGGCCGCCGTCGGTGCGGGAGAACGGGGTCACCGGGTACGCGATGATCCCTTCCAGGGTGGTCGCCATGTCAGGACTCCTTCCGGGGGCTGAGCGCGTCGCCGTGGCCGGCGCGCAGGGCGCGGCGGGCGTAGTAGGCGAAGTTCGCCTGGCCGCGCTTGGGGGTGGAGATCCAGTCGTGGGCCTCCTGGGCGAGCAGGCCGGGGATCTCCTGGATCTTCCCGGCCGCGCTTGCCAGCAGCTGGAGCTTGGCGGCGCGCTCGAAGAGCAGGGCCAGGGTGCAGGCCTCCTCGACCGTGCCGGTGGCGACCAGCTGGCCGTGGTGGGCGAGCAGCAGGGCGCGCTTGTCGCCGAGGGCGGCCGAGATGATCTCGCCCTCCTCGTTGCCGACCGGGATGCCGGGCCAGGTCTCCAGGAACGCGCAGTCGTCGTACAGCGGGCACATGTCCATGTGCGAGACCACGAGCGGGGTCTCCAGCATGGACAGCGCGGAGACGTGCAGCGGGTGGGTGTGGATGATGCAGTTGACGTCGGGGCGGGCGCGGTAGACCCAACTGTGGAAGCGGTTGGCCGGGTTGGCCATGCCGTCGCCCTCCAGGACGGTGAGGTCCTCGTCGACGAGCAGCAGGTTGTCCTCGGTGATCTCGTCGAAGCCGAGGCCCAGTCGCTGGGTGTAGTAGGTGCCGGGGCGTTCGGCGCGGGCGGTGATCTGCCCGGCGAGGCCGGAGTCGTGCCCGGCGTCGAACAGGATGCGGCAGGTGAGCGCGAGCTTCTGGCGCACCGTCCAGTCGTTGTCGGGTATCGCGGTCTGCATCCGGTGGTGGGCGAGTTCGACCAGCTCGGACTTGCCGGCCTCGAAGGTGTCGGTCATGGCCGTGGCTCTCCTCGGTGACGTGAGGCGGGGGTGTCGCGTACGGTCGGGTGCGGCCCGCGCCGCTACGGGTGGCGTGCCTAGGGGTGGCGTGGCTACGGGTGGCGTGCCTAGGGGTACGCCGCAACCGGGGTGACACCTCGTTCACTCTAGGACACAAGGTGTCCTTCGTCCATGTCGCCGTCCGGAGGGGGCAGTTCAGCCGCCGGACCGGCGCTGGTGCCGGCGCCGTCGCCGCCGTCGGGCGAGCGCGACCAGCGCCGCGCACACCGCGGTGGCGGCCAGCAGGAGCAGCCAGTTGCGCAGGTACGGCAGCGGCAGCACCGTCGGGTTGCCGGAGTCCCGGCCCGCCCGCAGGACGGCGGGCAGGCCGACGGCGGTCAGCGCGACGGCCACCACCAGCCAGCCGCGCAGCACCGGGCCCCGGGTCGGGCCGGCCGCGCGGAGGGTCGGGCGCGGCGCGCGGAGTGCGATGCCCGTGGCAGCCCCCAGGGCGGCGCCCGCCAGGCAGACCAGCGGCAGCCACAGGCCGTCATGGAGGACCAGGGCCCCGACGGCCCACCACAGCACCCCCGCGGGCTCGGTGACATAGGCGTCGTCGAGCAGCCCGTACAGGCCGAAACCGGTCAGCGTCAGCCCGGCCGCCAGGGCCGCTCCGCGCAGCCAGGTCGCGGGCGCGGTCATCCCAGCACCTCGATCCGGGCTACCCACTTGGTCTGCAGCACGCCGGGCCGGTTCGGCGCGATGATCCGCGCGGGGAAGCCGTGGTCCGCGCTGAGCTCCTCGCCGTCGACCCGCAGCGCCAGCAGGGTGAGCGGGTCGGCGGCGTACGGGGCGGGCAGCTCGGACACCCGGTACGGCCCCTCGGCCTCCAGCGAGGTGATCCGTACGGCCGCGCCCGGCGGCGCCCCGGCCAGCGCCAGCAGGTCCGCCACCCGGACCCCGCCCCACCGGGCGCTCACGCTCCAGCCCTCCACACAGGCGATCGGCAACACCGCCTCGTGCTGCGGGAGTTGGCGCAGCTCGGCGAGTCCGATCCGGAACGGCCGGGGGCCGTCGACCACCAGCCGCCAGTCGGCGGGCACGGTGACCGTCCCGGCCTGGGCGGCCGTACGGTTGACCGGCAGGCCGCCCGCCCCCGGGCCCGGGGGGGGGGGGGGGAGGCGGGGCCCCCGCCCCGGCCCCGGAAAAGGTTGTGCGGGGGTGGGTGGTGTTCCCTCGCCAACCATTCAGTCCCCA
>NZ_JBVHYH010000017.1:100136-122560 GCF_055569135.1 Kitasatospora sp. NPDC029367 | reverse complement strand
GACCTCCTGAGCCGGCTCCGCCAGACCGGTGGGGGGGCACGCTGCCCCCCAACAGAACGGCACCTCGGGATGGAGCAGCCGGGTCTTCGCCTCTCGGCGCCCGGCCCCCCCCCCCCCCCCCCCCCCGGCCGTTTCGTCCGCTCACGCCAGGAGCTTGTCCTTGGCCTTCTGGTACTCCTCGTCGGAGATGGCGCCCCGCTCCCTCAGGTCCGCCAGTCTCGCCAGGTCCTCGACGTGGCTGCGGCCGCCGCTGCCGCCCTCCGCGGGCGTTCCGGCCGCCGCGTCCCGGATGTAGGCCCGGACCGCCGCGTCGGCCTGCTGGGCCTGTTCGACGTCCCGCTTCCCCATGCCCTGGCCGCGGGCGATCAGGTAGGCGAGGATGCCGATCAGCGGCAGGATGATCACCAGGATCAGCCAGCCGGCCTTGCCCCAGCCGCTGAGGTCGTGGCTGCGGAAGATGTCCGTGATGATCTTGAACAGCAGGAAGAACCAGAGGATCCAGAGGAACAGCTCCAGCATCGTCCAGAAGATGTTGAGCACCGGGTAGTCCACGGCCAGTGACGCGGCCAACGAATAGGTGTCCATGGCCGAGTCATATCACCGCAAAACGGACAGTTCCCTCTTCTGTTCGGCCGTTCCGGTGGTCTTCCGGCCCGACGGGAATATCCCGGACCGGGAGTGACCTCGGGCTGGGAGCCGCCTCGGGCTGGGGGCATGGCTCGGGCGGGGGCCGGCTCAGGGCTCAGCCCCGCCCGGCCCGCCGTCGCAGCTCGACCGCCAGCCCGATCAGCTCGCCCCACCAGGCGTCGTGCCCGCCGAGCAGCAGCCGCTGCGCCTCGGCGGCCGGGACGGCCCGGACCTCGACCACCTGCTCGCCGTCCGCCGGATTGGTCGGCGTGGAGTCCAGCTCGACCTCGCCCCAGCCCCACAGCCAGGCCTTGTCCGGGTGCGGCTGCCACGGCCGGTACGGCACCAGGTCCTCGGTGTGGCAGCGGTGCGCGCCGAGCCAGGCCGGTTCGCCGAGCAGCCGGGCGCCGGCCTCCTCGCGCAGCTCCCGCGTCAGGCAGTCGGCGACGGACTCGTCCTTCTCCCGGGTCCCACCGGGCAGGAACCAGTGGTTCCGGTCGTCCCGGCAGAGCACCACGTCACCGTCCGCGAACCCGACCAGATGGATGTTGGTGACCAGCTCGTCCGGCGGCAGCAGGGTGGAGAACTGCGCGTCGTAGCGGCCCCAGGCCCAGTACTGCGGCGCGTGCAACGCCGGGAACAGGGCGGCGAGTTCGGCGGCTCTGGCGGCCGTGTCGGTGTCGGTGCGGTCCGTGGTGTCGGTCATTCCGTGATCGTAGTGCCGGCCGGGAAACGGCGGGGGGCGCCCTGGTGGACGAGGGCGATGTCGGAGGTGGAGATGGCGCGCGGCCGCCGGCGCACCGGTTCGACCGGGGTGTCGACCCAACTGCCCAGGGAGATCTCGGCGGTGATGCCCGGCCCGAACCCGGCGATCAGGCCGGTGGTGCCCTCGGCGACCCCGCCGTCGGCGAACAGCCGGGCCAGGGCGTCGAAGACGACCGCGCTGGCGATGTTGCCGCGCTCGGTCAGCGTGGCCCGGCTGTAGCGGAAGGTCGACGGCTCCAGGTTGAGGAAGTGGCAGAGGTCGTCCAGGATCCGCGGGCCGCCGGCGTGCACGACGTAGAAGCCGAGTCCGGAGACGTCCCAGCCGTGCTGTCCGGCCAGGGTGCGCAGCGCGGGGGCGAGCATCTCCATGGTGCCGGGCACCCGTTTGTCCAGCTGGAAGTGGAAGCCGGTGTCCTTGACCCCGTACGAGATCCAGCCCTCGGTGTGCGGGACGAGGTGCGAGCCGTTGCGCTCGACGTGCACCCCGCGGCCGCCCCGGCCGCGCATCACCACGGCGGCGACGGCGTCCCCGAACAGGCCGTTGGAGAGCAGCGAGCCGACTTCGAGGTCGCTCGGCTGGTAGCAGAGCGAGCAGAACTCGCAGGCGACGATGAGCACGTTGGCGCCCGGGTAGGCGCGGCAGAAGTCGTGGGCGCGGTTGACGGCGGCGCCGCCGGCCGCGCAGCCGAGCTGGGCGATCGGCACCTGGCGGGTGTCGGAGCGGAAGCCCATGGTGTTGATCAGCCAGGCGGTCATCGACGGCATCATGAAGCCGGTGCAGGACACGTAGATGATCAGGTCGATCTCCTGGGCGCCCAACTCGGCGTGGGCGAGGGCGCGTTCGACCACCTCGGGGACGCGGCGCTTGGCCTCCCGCTCGTACACCTGGTTGCGCTGGGTGAAGCCCGGGTGGGTGAGGGTCTGCTCGATCGGCTGGACCAGGTGCCTGGTGCGCACCCCGGTGTTCTCGATCAGCCGCAGGGCCAGGCCGAGTTGGGGGTGGCCGGCGTGCAGGGTGCGGGCCAGGTCGAGGGTCTCGTCGAGGGTGATGACGTGCTCGGGCACGGCGACGGCGGGGCGGCAGAGTGTGGGCATGGGTGTGTGGGTCTCCCCGGTGCGGGAACGGTGTGGCGAAGGGGAGTGGGCTACCAGGCGACCGGCAGGGTCTGCGGGAAGCGCCAGATCGAGCCGGATTCCCAGTCGAGTTCGGCCGGGTCGACGGCCAGTCGCAGCCGGGGGAAGCGGCGCAGCAGGGTGCCGATCGCGACCTGGAGCTCCATCAGGGCGAGGTGCGAGCCGAGGCAGCGGTGCTGGCCGTGGCCGAAGGCCATGTTGACGGGCCCGTCGGTGCGGTCCAGGCGCAGCTCGTCGGGGTGCTCGTAGACGGCCGGGTCGCGGTTGGCGGTGAGGTAGGAGACGTGCACGGCCTCGCCGGCCCGGATCAGCACGCCGCCGAGCTCCACGTCCTCGGTGGCGATCCGGGCGATGCCGGGGCCCTGGCGGAACGGGATGAAGCGCAGCAGCTCCTCCAGGGCGCGGGGCAGCTCCTCAGGCCGGGCGCGCAGCTTCGCGAGCTGCTCGGGGTGGGTGAGCAGGGTGTAGGTGATGTTGCTCAGCTGGTAGGTGCTGGTGTCGTGGCCGGTGACCAGCAGGACCATCGCCATGACGGCCAGTTCGTCCGGGTCGAGCAGGTCCTCGCCGTCGCGGGCGGTGGCGAGCGCGCTGATCAGGTCCTCGCCGGGGTGGGCCCGGCGTTCGGCGGTGAGCTCGGTGAAGTAGGCGCGCAGGCCGGCCTTGGCCTCTTCCTGACCCTCGCGGCTGCCGGGGCCCATCCGCATCATCGCGACCGCCCGGGCGCGCAGTTGGTCGCGGTCCGGTTCGGGGATCTCCAGCAGTTCGCAGATGGTGTGGAGCGGGAGCCGGGCGGAGAGGAAGTGCGCGAGGTCGGCGGGGGCGCCGTGCTCGGCCATCTCGTCGAGGAAGCCGTCGACGATGGCCTGCGTCCGGGGGCGCATCCGCTCGACCTGGCGGTTGGTGAAGCCCTGGGCGACCAGGCGGCGCAGCCGGTTGTGCTCGGGCGGGTCCATCAGGTTGATGGACTCGGCCTGGGCGATGGTGGCGGGCGTCATCCGCGGCAGGTCGCGCCCGATGCCCGCGGCGCGGCTGAACCGGCGGTCGGTGGTGACCAGTTTGACGTCCTCGTAGCGGGTGGCCAGCCAGGCCTCGCCCGCGCCGTACGGCAGTCGGACCCTGGCGATCGGGGCCTCGGTGAGCAGCCGCTTGAGGAGGGGGTCGAACTCCAGGCCGTCGGTGTGGTGGAAGGGGCAGTCCCACACGGGGGTGCTGGTGGTCACGGGCCTGTCCAATGGTCTTCGTCCTGCGGGGGTGGTGCCGCCCGGACGGTGTTCGTCGCTCCGGTCGCGGATACGCAGATGCTCCCCCATGGACTGGCAAAAATGTGAATCCTTCGAGCTGTTCCCCCTAATGAGTGAGCTACCTGATTGTCATGCGAATCATCCTGGCGAGGAGGGGAATTGACGGTCAGTCGTTCGCGCCGGGTGCGACCAGTCCGGTCTCGTAGGCGAGCACCACCGCCTGGGCCCGGTCGCGCAGGTTCAACTTGGCGAAGATCCGGGCCACATGGGTCTTCACGGTCGACTCGCTCAGGGTCAGTTCGACCGCCAACTCGCCGTTGGACAGGCCGCGTCCGAGCAGGCCGAGCACCTCCACCTCGCGCGGGGTGAGCGGCGCGAGGTCGCGGTGCAGCCGCGGCCCGTCGGCGCCGCGCGCGGCGGGGTGCGGGGCGCCGGTCGCGAAGCGCTCCACCAGCCGGCGGGTGATCGACGGGGCGAGCAGGGCGTCGCCGGTGTCCACCAGCCGTACGGCGGCGGCGAGGTGGGCCGAGGTGACGTCCTTGAGCAGGAAGCCGCTGGCGCCGGCGGACAGCGCCGCGTAGACGTAGTGGTCCAGGTCGAAGGTGGTCAGCATGATGACCCGGCAGCCGGGCACCGCGGCCAGGATCCGGCGGGCCGCCTCCAGGCCGTCCATGGTCGGCATCCGGATGTCCAGCAGGGCCACGTCCGGCCGGTGCAGGGTGGCGGCGGCCACCGCCTCGGCGCCGTCGCCGGCCTCGGCGACCACGTCGATGCCGCGCGCGGTGAGGATCATCCGGAAACCGGTGCGGACCAGCTCCTGGTCGTCGGCGATCACCACCCGGGGGCGGCGCTGCTCCTCGGGTCGCACGGTGCCCTCCAGGGCGTTCACGGTCTCCTCCGGGGCGTTCACGGTGTCCTGGGCGTTTCACGCTGCCCTCCGGGACGTTCACGGCGTTCACGGTCGGTCCAGCGGGCGCGGCCGGTCCAGCGGGATGCGGGCGCGGACCCGGTAGCCGCCGCCGAGCCGGCGCCGGGCGTCCAGGTCCCCGCCGTACACGGCGACCCGCTCGCGCAGGCCGATCAGCCCGCGCCCGGCGCCGTCCGCCTGCCGGAGGGCCGGCGCGGGGGCGGACCCGCCGGAGAGCACGCTCGGGCCGCTGTTCAGCACCTCCACCCGCAGGTAGTGGTCCGCGTACCGCACCGTCACCTCCGCCGTCACCCCGTCCCCGTGCTTGAGCGCGTTGGTCAGGGCCTCCTGGACGATCCGGTAGGCCGTCACGTCGACGCCGCCGGGCAGCGGGCGCGGCTCGCCGGAGACCCGCACCTCCACCGGCAGCCCGGCGAAGGCGAAGCGGTCGATCAGCGGGCTCAGCCGGCTCAGGCTCGGCTGCGGCGCGAAGCCGTCGCGCTCCGGTTCCTCGCTGCCGTCGGCGGCCGGGGCGAGCAGGCCCAGCAGGTGCCGCAGCTCCGTCATGGCGTCCCGCCCGGCGGCCTCGACCGCTCCCATCGCGGCCGCCGCCTCCTCCGGCATGGTGGCCAGCACCTCGCGGGCGGCCCCGGCCTGCACCACCATCAGGCTCACGTTGTGGCTGACGATGTCGTGCAACTCGGCCGCGATCCGCGCCCGTTCGGCGTCCACGGCGGAGCTCGCGGCGCTCTCCCGCTCGCGTTCCAGCAGCCAGCCGCGCTCGCCGATGGCCGCCCGGTACAGCCGCCGCGCCCGTACCAGCGCGACGCCCAGCCAGCCGGCGGTCGCGCAGGCGGTGCCCGCCGTCGCGACCGCGATCCAGTCCGTCCCAGTTCCCCACACGGCGCCAGCTTCCCAGGTCGGAGCTTGATCGACATCATCCGGGGGTGCCGCCCGCGTACATCCCGGGTACTACGGCGACCTGCGGTTACACCCGGGGTGGGACGCCCGGCCCGGGAGGCCGCGCCTACCGTCGTCGACCATGAGCAACGACCACGACGGGACCACCCGGCCCGACGACGCGCCGTACGTCGTCGAGCTGTCCGGGGTGCACAAGGAGTTCGGCGACGCCAAGGCGCTCGACGGCGTCGACCTGCGGATCCGCGCGGGGGAGGCGGTCGCCGTGATGGGCCCCTCGGGGTGCGGCAAGTCCACCCTGCTGAACATGGTGGCCGGGCTGGACCGGCCCAGCGCCGGCACCGTCCGGGTGCAGGGGCAGGACCTCGGCGGGCTGAACGAGAACGGCCTGGCGCTGTTCCGCCGCCGCCACATCGGCATGATCTTCCAGTTCTTCAACCTGATCGACGACCTCCCGGCCCTCGACAACGTCGCCCTGGCCGCCCAGCTGACCGGCACCAGCGCCAAGCAGGCGCGCCGCCGGGCGCTGGAGCTGCTGGACGAACTCGGCGTCGCGCACCGCAAGGACGTCTACCCGGCCACCCTCAGCGGCGGCGAGCGCCAGCGCGTCGCGGTGGCCCGCGCCCTGATGAACCGCCCGGCGCTGCTGCTCGCCGACGAGCCGACCGGCGCGCTGGACAGCCGCTCCGGCGAACAGGTGATGGACCTGCTGATCGACCTCAACCAGATCGGGCAGACCCTGCTGATCGTCACCCACGACCCCAACCTGGCCACCCGCTGCGCCAGTCGGCTGGTCGAGGTCGCGGACGGCAAGGTGGCGCGCGAGCGGATGCTGGAGAGCTCATCGTGAACAGTGCCGTGTGGCGGGCCTCCCGGGCGGCCGTGAAGCGCCGCCGGGTGCAGACCATCGTGATCGGCCTGGTGGTCTTCTGCTCCACCGCGACCGTGCTGCTCGCCCTCGCGGTGATCAGCGCCGCCCGGGCCCCGTTCGACGCCGCCTTCGAGGGCGAGCGCGGCGCCCACGTCAGCGCCCTCTTCGACCCGGCCAAGGCCTCGGCGGAGCAACTGGCCGCCACCGCCCACCGGCCGGGCGTGGAGGCGGCCGCCGGGCCCTTCGACCAGGCCGTGGTGACCATCCCCACCGACTGGGTCGGCCGCCCGCCGGGCCCGCTGGCCCTGGTCGGCCGGCCCGACCCCGCGTCCGCGCCGGTGGACCGGGTGGAGTTGCTGTCCGGCCGCTGGGCCACCGGCCCCGGCGAGCTGGTCATCAACGCGGGCGGTGGCGGTGGGGCTCGGTTCCTCGGTACGTCGCTCACCACCAGCACCGGGCTGAAGCTCACCATCGTCGGCTTCGCGAGCGGCATGAGCCAGTCCGCAGGCGGCTGGGTCACCCCCGAGCAGGCGGCCGCCCTGCACCCCACCGGGCGGCAGATGCTCTACCGCTTCACCGACGCGGCCACCGAGCAACAGCTCACCACCTCGCTCGCCAACGCCACCGAGGGCCTGCCCGAGGACGCCGTCGAGAGCGGACAGTCCTACCTGGTGCTCAAGCAGGCCTTCTCGGCCGGCGCCGACGCCTACCTGCCGCTGATGACGGTCTTCGGCGTGCTCGGCCTGATCGTCGCCGCCCTGATCGTCGGCAACGTGGTGAGCGGCGCGGTGGTCTCCGGCTACCGGCACATCGGGGTGCTGAAGTCGATCGGCTTCACCCCGCGCCAGGTGGTGACGGTCTACCTGACCATGGTCTCGGTGCCCGCCGTCGTCGGCACCGTCCTCGGGACGGTGGCGGGTTGGGCGGCCTCGTACCCGATCCTCAAGGCCGCGTTCAGCGGGATCGCGACCGGTACCGCCGTGATCGAGCCGGCCGGCTGGCTGCCCGCCGCCACCCTGCTCGGCGTCCCGCTGCTGGTCGCGCTCGCCGCGTTCGTCCCCGCCTCGCGGGCTCGCAGGTTCTCCGCCGCCCAGGCCATCTCGGCCGGCAGCGCCCCGCGCGCCGGGCGCGGGCTCAAGGTCCAGCGCTGGCTGGGCGGCACCCGGCTGCCGCGCGCCGTCAGCCTCGGCCTCGGCCAGCCCTTCGCCCGCCCGGCCCGCACCGCGCTGACCATGGCGGCGATCGCGCTCGGCGTGGTGACCGTGACCGTGACCACCGGGGTGAGCAGCACCCTGGCCAGGTCGATGTCCGCGCCCGACGGCAGCACCCACATCGACGTGCTGACCAGTGCCTTCTCGGAGAACAAGATCACGCCCCGGCTGACCCCGGAGCAGACCGAGGCGATGCTGCACGCCACCCCCGGCGCCGAGCAGGTCTCCGTCCGTGGCCTGGTCAGGGTCGGCATCGTGGGCCAGCCCCAGCTCGTCTTCGCCAACTTCTACGGCGGCGACGCCATGGTCGACCACCAGCGGCTCAACGTGGTCGAGGGACGCCTGGCGACCGGGCTGAACGAGATCGAGGCCGGGCCGGCCTTCCTCGACCAGCACGGGCTCAAGCTCGGCGACCGGATCACGCTGGTCCTGGACGGCCGACAGACCACGGTCACCCTGGTCGGCAAGGAGCTCGAGGGCAACGCCAACGCGATCACCTCCAACGACGCCACCAGGGCCCTGCTCACCCCCGATCCGCACGTGGTCGAGTACGACGTGAAGCTCGCCCAGGGCGCTGACGCCGCGGCCTACCAGAAGGCCGTCACGGACGCCGACCCGAGCCTGTCGGTCTCGGTGAGCACCCAGGG
Organism: Kitasatospora sp. NPDC029367; assembly: GCF_055569135.1. Classification (NCBI taxonomy): domain Bacteria; kingdom Bacillati; phylum Actinomycetota; class Actinomycetes; order Kitasatosporales; family Streptomycetaceae; genus Kitasatospora; species Kitasatospora sp. NPDC029367. The sequence continues at coordinate 114,239 of NZ_JBVHYH010000017.1, read as the reverse complement.
GTCGGTGGGGCCCGTCGTCGCGATCAAGACCTTCAGCACGACCTTCACCGTTCTGCTGTCCGTGGTCGCCGCGCTCGGCGTCTTCAACACCCTGCTGCTCACCATCCGCGAACGCCGCCGCGACCTCGGCATGCTGAAGTCGATCGGGATGACGCCCCGGCAGGTGGTCGCGATGACGATCACCTCGGTGGCCTGGCAGGGCGTGGCCAGTGGGATCATCGGCATCCCACTCGGGATCCTGGTGCACCGGCTGATCATCGAGCACGTCCGGATCATCGCCTTCACGGACTCGATGATCGACGTCTGGGGCGCCCCGCTGCTGGCCGCCCTCGCCCTCGCGGGCGTCGCGATCGCCGTCCTCGGCGCGCTCGTCCCGGCCCGCTCGGCGGCCCGGCTGCCGATCGCCGAGGTGCTGCACAACGAGTGAGCCCGCCCGGGGCGCGGCGGACGCGACGAACGGACCCGGGTGGCAGGGCGGTCGGGGGCCGGGCGGTCGGGCGGTGGGGCGGTCGGGCGGGGAACCGCTCGGCCGGTCCCGGCGTCCCACTTCCCGTCGACACCGGGGGAGTTGAGGCCAATGACCGCCAGCCGTACGGGAACCGGCCTGCAGGCCGCCGCCGCCACGCTGGGCGGCGTCCTGCTGTTCCGGCTCGGCCAGAGCCTGCCGCTGCCGGGCGTCGACCCGGCGGTCCTGGGCCGGGTCGCCGACCGCACCCTGCCGGGCGACCAACTGCGCGGCCTGGTCGACCTGCTGACCGGCGGCGGGCTGTACCGGCTGGCGCTGCTCCCGTTCGGCGTTCTGCCGGTCCTGCTCGCCCGGGCGCTGGTGCTGCTCCTCACCCGGCTGCACCCCAGGCTCGCCGCGCTGCGCCCCGAGCACCTGGGCGGCAGCCGCGCCGGGATGCGGCGGCTGGAGACCCGGACCACCCTCGCCCTCGGCCTGCTCGGCGGCCTGGCGCTCGGGCTCGTCGCCGACTCCGGGCGGCTGCTGCCGTCCCCGGCCGCGGCGGACGGCGTGCTGCGGCTGCACGGCGCGCCCGCCGTCGCGGTGATCACCGGCTGCACCGCGGCCGGCGCGATGGCGGTGCTCTGGCTCGCCCGGTGGCTCAGCCGGCGCGGGCTCGGCGACGGGGTGTCGGTGCTGCAGCTCGTCCAGGTGCTCGCCGTCCTGCCCGGCCAACTGTGGGCGGTGGAACGGGAGTCGGGCCCCGGCGGCTACGCGCTGGTGCTCGCGGCGGCGCTGTTCGCCCTGCTGGCGACCACCGCGCTGGTGATCGCCGGGCGCAAGGGCGAGCGGCGCATCCCGGTCCAGTACGCCCGGCGCCTGATCGGGGTCCGGTCGGGTGGTGAGACCCGCTACCTTCCCCTGGTGCTGAGCCACCGCGGCTTCGTCCCGGCGGTGACCGCGGCGCTGCTGCTGGCGCCCTTCCCGCTGCCCCGACTCCCGTACCTCGCCCTGCTGTTCGTGCTCGCGGCGATCGGTGCCGGGCTGGCCGTACGGGCCGACCGGTCGGCACTGGGGGGTGCCGACGCGCTGCTGCGCACCGGGGGGTTCGTGCCCGGGATCCGGCCCGGCCGGCCGACCGTCGAGTTCCTCTCCTACCTGCGCCGACGGCTCGCCGTGGCCGAGGTGCTCGGCACCGGACTGGTCGCCGTACTGCCCGCGCTCGCCCTGACCGCCGTCGACGCGGGCGACGGGTACGCGTTCAGCGGCGCGAGTCTGCTGGTGGCGGCGGGCGCCGCGCTCGGCGCCGTCGGGCCGGTGATGCGGGACCTCCGACGGGCGGAGCTGCCGCGCCGTTACGCCGAGTACGTGAGGCAGGCCGAGGGGTGAGCGTCGGAGCGCCTATCATCGCGCCATGGCCACCGCTGAGCTGATCCGCATCGTGTCCCGCTCCTCGCCCATGGCACTCGCCCAGGTCGACCGGGTCCGCGCCGAACTCGCCGCACTGCACCCGGGGTTGCGCACCGAGGTGGTGCCGGTCACCACCTCCGGCGACCGCTGGACCGGGGACCTCGCGGCCCTCGGCGGCAAGGGCGCGTTCACCAAGGAGGTGGACGCCGCGCTGCTCGCCGGGGAGGCCGACGTCGCCGTGCACTGCCTCAAGGACGTGCCCGCCGACCGCCCGCTGCCCGCCGGCACCGTCTTCGCCGCCCACCTGCGCCGCGACGACATCCGCGACGCACTCGTCCACCCCGGCGGCCTGACCCTGGCCGAACTGCCGCCCGGCACCCGGATCGGCACCTCCTCCGTCCGCCGGATCGCCCAGCTCGCCGCCTCCCACCCGCACCTGGAGTGCGTGCCGATCCGCGGCAACGCCAACAGCCGGCTCGCCAAGCTGGCCGCCGGGGACGTTGACGCGCTGCTGCTCGCCGTCTCCGGGCTGGAGCGGATCGGCGAGCGGGCCAGGATCACCGAGGTCCTCCCGGTCGAGGAGATGTGCCCGCCGATCGGCGCCGGCATCCTCGTACTGCAGTGCCGCGAGGACGACGCGGCGACCATCGAGGCCGTCACCGGGCTCGGCCACCACGACACCTGGCGCGAGGCGGCGGCCGAGCGGATGTTCCTGCACGTGCTGCAGGGCCACTGCAACAGCCCGATCTCCGGCTTCGCCAAGGCGGAGGCGGACGGCCGGCTCTCGCTGCGCGGCCGGGTCTTCACCCCGGACGGCAAGCGGGTGCTGGACGCCCACGAGTGGGCCGGCGCGCTCACCCCGGAGGACCTCGGCACCTCGGTCGCCCTCGCGCTCAAGCGGCAGGGGGCGCACGAGCTGATCTCCTCGATCCCGCACTGAGGCCGACCGACACAAACCGTTGACCTGCAGTGACATTGACCCGCAGCGACATTGACCTGCAGTTGCATTGACCTGCAGTGACATCCGCTCCGCGAGGGCGGGGACCGGTACTCGGTCCCCGCCCTCGTCGGGTCTCAGCGGTGGGTCGCGGCCTTGCGGCGGCGTGCGACCACGAACAGCGCGCCGCCGACGGCGATGGCCGCCGCGCCGGTGCCCGCGATCAGGAGCGTGCCGTCGCTACCGGTGTGGGCGAGGTCGCCGCTCAGCGCGCGGGCGCTGGGGGAGGCGGTGCTCGCGGCCGAGGCCGTCGTGCTCGGGGCCTGGCCCGGCGTCGAGGGCGTGGCGGTCGGCCGTGCGATCGGCGGGGCGGAGGTCGGGCGGCTGCTCGGCGTCGGGCCCTGCGAGGGCTCCGAGGTCGGAACCGGGCCGGGGATCGAGCCGCTCGCCTGGGCGCCCAGCTGGACCGAGACCGACTCGTGCGATGGGTCCGGTTCGAAGGACAGCTTGGCGATCGTGGCGCCGGTGCCGTACAGGCTGTCCTGGTCCTGGAGCGTCACCTGGACGGTCGGCGGGGTGCCGGCGTCGACCGACAGCCCGAACGGGAACACCTTCTCCAGGCCGTTCGCCACCCAGATCGGGGACTCGCACAGGTACTTGTCCGGGTGGGCGACCTGCTTGCCGTTCTCCCAGGTCTTGGGTCGGCAGCCGTCCGGGACCTTGGTCACGGTGACGCCGGCGGGGATCGCGGCCTGGACGGTCACGACCGCGTCGCCGCTGCGGTAGAAGATCGAGGCCGGGCCGCTGTTGCGGAAGCCGACCGACAGCGTGCCCTGCTTGGCGCCGTTGGGCTTCCAGGCGCCGAGCGCGGAGAAGTCGGCGGTGTTCGTGGCCTGCACGTTCTGCTCGACGTGGTTGTCGTAGCTGGTGCGGGGGGTGCTGAGCAGCTCGGGGTCGTTGGCCGGCTTGGCGGTCAGCGCCGGGCCGGTGCCGCGCTGGAAGGTCAGGCGCTTGCGCCAGTCCGAGATCTCGGAGAACTGGGCGTCCTCGGTCGGGGACACCGTGATGTCCGCGAAGGTGTACCAGGCGCTGTTGGTGATGCCGAGCTGCAGCGGGTCCAGGGCGACCACCTGGCCGGGCGCGACGGTGGTGTCCACGGTGCAGATCGCGATGGAGTCACCGGGCCAGGTCTTGTCGCCCGAGCTGCCGTCCGGTGCGGACGCGAACTCGCAGTTCGACGGGCGCTGCTTGAGGTCGATGCCGGAGATGGCGTCGACGGTCACCACGACCTTGCCGGCCGGCAGGTCACCGACGTTGGCGAACTCCACCGACGGCGTCAGCACGGTTCCGGGCTTGACGTTGTTCCGGTCGGCGAGCGGCTTGGCCTTGAAGTCCGGCCCGCCGACGTCGACCCGGACGTCCTGGCTGGCGCTCTGCGCGTTGGACGCCGTCAGCTTCAGGTGCAGCACTCCGTGGCTGCCCGGGGTCGCCCCCGGTACGGCACTGAGCCACGGGTTGGCGAGGATGTTGATCCGGTCGAAGTTCAGTTCGTGCTGGTCGCACGTGATGGTCTTGCCCGCGGTCGCGCAGCCGGGAACGGTCAGGTCCGCGACGCCGGCCAGGTCGGTGGTGTCGAACACGACCTTCACGTCGTGCGCGGTGCCGGAGCCGATCCGGCCGATCTCGATGTGCAGGTTCTCGCTGCCCCGACTCGGCTGTGCAGGCTTGGTCGGGATCTGGACGGTGGAGTTCGAGACTCCGGCGAAGGTGAGCTTCAGGTCGTCCGCGTGCGCCGGGACGGCGGTCGCCCCGAGGACGACGGCGGCGATGGTGAAAGGCGCGTAGAGCGCGCGTCTGCGCGAGTTGCGCATGTGGAAGGTCCCCCTGGGGTCGTTACGGGCATGCCGGGACGGATCTGCCAGGACGGGCATGCCGACGGGAAGAACTACTCGACCGGTGGAGCGGTCCGCAATTCCCGCCGGGGTGACGCCTTCTCAGATGTGGTTGATCGGGTAAGGAATGTCCGAAAAGAACACTCTGTCCCGGTGAAGATTTTTGCCGCCCTTGGAAATCCCGTCATCCGGCCGTTACCCGGTCGCTGAGCCCCGTCCCCGTTCGCTCCGACCGGCTCTCGCTCACCGTCGTCCGGAGCGAGCCGGGGTGACTACCGAATCCGTCAGCGGTTGACCACTGAGGCCCGTGGCGGCCCGTGGCGGTCCTTGGAGGTCTGGGGCGGCCGGTAGTTCTTTTCCTTTCCGAACTGGCCCCGCGGGCGTGCAGCTGAGATTATTCTGCTTGCGGGGTCAGGCAGCTGAGGTTTACTCAGGTACCGCCGGCCCCGCGGAACGTGGAACGCGCACGCCGGGGGTGGACGTGGAGGCGTTGAGACCCACCGACCCGACGACGGTCGGCGGCCGCTACCGGCTGCTGGCCCGGCTCGGCAGCGGCGGGATGGGGGTCGTCTACCTGGGGCGCTCGCCCGGCGGACGCCTGGTCGCGGTCAAGTGCGTGCACTGGGACCTCGCCACCGACCCCCGCTTCCGGCTCCGCTTCACCCAGGAGACGGAGGCCGCCCGGCGGGTCGGCGGCTTCCACACCGCCCAGGTGGTCGACGCCGACCCGGACGGCGACCCGCCCTGGCTGGTCACCGCCTACATCCCCGGCCCGTCCCTGGAGGCGGCCGTCGCCGCCCACGGCCCGCTGCCCGAACCCGTCCTACGGGTGCTCGGCGCCGGACTGGCCGAGGCCCTGGCGGCGATCCACGCGGTCGGACTCGTCCACCGCGACCTCAAGCCCTCCAACGTGCTGCTCGGCGACGACGGGCCGCGGGTCATCGACTTCGGCATCGCCCGCGCCCTCGACGGCGCCTCGCTCACCCGCACCCAGACCGTCATCGGTACCCCCGGCTACATGGCGCCGGAACAGATCGCGGGCGAGCCGCTCACCCCCGCCTGCGACCTGTTCAGCCTCGGTCGGGTGCTCTGCCACGCCGCCGGCAGCGCCCCGTACGGGCACGGCGGTAACCCGCAGGTGCTGCTCTACCGGATCATGCACACCGAGCCCGACCTCGGCCAGGTGCCCGAGGCGCTGCGCCCGCTGGTCGCCGCCTGCCTGGCCCGCCGTCCGGAGGACCGGCCCACCCCCGCCGAGCTGGTGGAGCGGCTCGGGCCGCCCGGGTACCAGGGGCCGACCGGGTCGTGGCTGCCGGAGTCGCTGCGGGTGCGGTCCGCCGTCCCGGAGGCGCCGCTGCTGGCGCCCGGGGCCGGTGCGCCCGAGTCCGGTGCGCCCGGTTCCGCTGCGCCCGGGTTTGAGGGGCCCGGGGCGCCGGGCGGGCTGCCCGGCCGGGTGCCCTCGACCAGGGTGCCGACCCTGCTGGGCGCGGACCCGTACGGCGCCGGCGGCTGGGCGCGGACCGAGCCCTCCGAGGCGGCGGCCCGGCGGCGGCGCCGGGCGCGGCGGCTCTGGGTGCTGCTGCCGAGCGCGTTGGCGGTGGTCGCGGCCGCCGTGCTGGTGCCGGTCTACCTGCGGCACGACGGCGGCGGCACCGGGCTGGACAACGGCGGCTTCGTGGTCGCCGAGGACGGCGGCGGCCCGCCGGACTGCGTGACCGGCGGGTCCGGCGGCACGGGCGGAGCGGCCGGCACGGGCGGCACGGGCGGCGACGCGAGCGCCAACCAGGGCCCGCCCGCAGCCGTGCCGAACGGCACCCCGCACGCCTCCGGCCTGCTCACCCCGGCCGACCGGGACACCCTGACCCTGGGCCGCTCGCTGGTGCTCAGCTGGGACAAGGCCGGCGCGGTGACCAAGGTCTTCACCCGGCGCGGCACCCAGCCCTGGCAGGCCTCCGGCTGGCTCACCTCCGCCGACTGCACCTTCAAGCCCACCGAGGCGGGCGTCTACCAGTGGGCCGTGGTCGGCGCCAACGCCTCCAACGGCAGCATCGGCAGCGGCTGGAGCGCCACCCGCTACCTCAACGTGCAGCCGGACCGGAGCCAGGCGGCCAACCCGGTCAAGGCCGCGCCCTCGGCCCCGATCCCGGTCTTCCCGAAGGACCAGCAGGTGGTTCCGGTGGGGAAGCCGGTCGAGTTCAGCTGGGCGAGCGCCGGCACCACCTCCACGGTGAACATCCTGACGCCGGGCGCCACCGCATGGGACCACCTGCCCTGGCAGACCGCGCTGAGCACCACGTACACGCCGAAGCTGCCCGGCGTGTACATCTGGACGGTCTACACCTCGGGCCCCGGGGACTGCGCGGGCGGGCCGTTCACCGGCGGGGGCTGCGTCAGCGGGGGGAGCGAGCAGCGGTACCTGGTCGTGCAGTGACGGCCGCTCAGTCCGTCGCCACCCGGGCCCGGGCCAGCCGCCGGAGCACCGGCCCCAGCGCCAGCCCCACGGCCGCCCCCAGGACGATCCCCTGCACCCCGTCCCAGACGTCCTGCACGTCGCAGGCCCGCCCGATCGACGGCACCGCGTACTGCACCGCCGACACCGCGAACGGCAGCACCGCCGCACCCAGCAGCGCCACCACCGCCCGCCGCCTCGTCCCGGCCAGGGCGGCGGCGAAGCCGACCGGGGCGTAGGTCGCCAGCTTGAGCTCGATGTGCCGCACGTGCAGCAGCTCGTACGGCGAACGCGGCCGCGCCCCCTGGACGGTGCAGTGCCGCACGGCGTCCGCGGACAGCCGGAACGCCTCCGGCAGCAGCGTCGCCACCACGACTCCGCCGAGCCCGAGCAGCAGGAGGAAGCCCACCACCCAATGGGCCCGCAGCAACCGCCCCACCGGCCGGTTCAGCAGCGCCGCCGGTACCAGCGAGAGCAGCAGCCCGGGCCAGAACATCGGCATCCCGCCGAGCACCGCACTGATCACGCCTCAAACGGACGCGCCGAACGCCCGTCCGGTTCTGGCGTCGGCGGGTCGGCCTCAGTCCCCTTCCAGCAGCGGGAACAGCCGGGTGACGGCGGCGACCGGGCGGGCCCCGGCGGGGCGGGCGGCCGGGTCGGCCTCGCGGTCGCGGTAGCGGGCGAGGATCCGGCGCACCTCCGCGCCGACGGCCGCCAGTTCGGCCGGGGTGAGGTGGACGACGGCGCTGAACGCCTCGTCCCGCTGCCACTCGACGGGCGCCTCGGAGCGCCGGGCCAGCCAGCGCCGGTGGCTCTCGTCCTCCAGGCCGCGGGCGAGTTCGCCGAACTCGTCCGGGCGCTGCTCCTCGCTGGGCTCCGGGCTCGGCTCCGGCTCGGCCCGGGGGAGACGCCAGGGGCGGGCCCGGCCGTCGAGGGCGGGTGCCTCCTCGATCAGCCCGTGGCGGGCGAGCTGGCGCAGGTGGAAGGAGCAGAGTCCGGAGCTCTGCCCCAGGTGGGCGGCGGCCTCGGTGGAGGTGAGGGTGCCGTGTTCGGCGAGGAGCGCCAACAGGGCGGTGCGCACCGCGTGTTCGGGGAGGGTCCCGGATCTGACGAGGTCTTCGGTCACTTTGCAAAGTCTGCTACTTTGCAAAGCTGACAGCAAGTCCGACAGCAAGTCCGACAGCAAGTCCGACAGCTAGTCCGACCGCACGTCCGGCGTCTCGTCCGGCATCACGTCGGACGGCAAGTCCATCGAAGGGGAGCACCCGTGTCCGAGCTGCGCGAGCGTCCGACCGTCCTGAGGATCACCGAGGTGGGGGAGGAGATCCTCCGCCGCACCTGCCGCACGGCGACCGAGCAGGACTTCGGCACCGAGCGACTGGCCCGGCTGGTCGACGACATGTTCGCCACCATGTACCTCGCCGACGGCTGCGGCCTCGCCGCCAACCAGGTGGACGTGGACCTGCGGCTGTTCGTCTACGACTGCACGGACGAGGACGGCGTCCGGCACGTCGGACACGTGCTCAACCCGGTGGTCGAGGAGCAGGAGCCCGGCCGCCGGCTGATCGAGGACGTCGAGGGCTGCCTGTCCGTGCCCGGAGCCAACACCCGACTCGCCCGCCCCGCCCACGCGGTGGTGCACGGCGTCGACCAGCACGGCGAGCCCGTGGTGATCGAGGGCGCCGGCTACTTCGCCCGCTGCCTCCAGCACGAGACCGACCACCTCAACGGCGGCCTCTACCTCGACCGGCTCTCCGCCCGCGACCGCAAGCGGATGATGAAGCAGACCGCCGACCGCCGCGAGAGGGTCTTCGCCGAGCGCGCCGCCCGGGCCGCGAAGGCCTAGGGCCCGTCTTCAAACTCCCGCCTGCGGGCCGACGCCGGGGCACGCACCTCGCCGCGTTGTCGTCGGTCGCCGATGGCCCCCAGCCTTCGGCCGGGAGGTGCCCCCACCGCATGGACTCCCTCCTCCGCCTTGCGATGCACGCACCCCAACGCCGCCCCGCCCGCCCTCCGGGCGAACGACGGGAGTTTGAAGACGGGCCCTAGTGTGGCGCGGTGACCGAGCCCGCACACCTCGCCGCCGTCCGCGAGTCCTACGACACCGTGGCCGCCGCCTACCTCCGCCGCGTCGTCCCGCCCGAGGGCATGGACCCGCTCTCGCGCGCGATGCTCGCCGCCTTCGCGGAGCTGGTCCGGGAGTCGGGCGGCGCCGAGGTCGCCGACCTCGGCTGCGGGCCGGGGCGGGTGACGGCGTACCTGCACCGGCTGGGGCTCTCCGCCCATGGCGTCGACGTGTCGGGCGGGATGATCGCCCTCGCCCGCCGCGCGTACCCCCGGCTGCGCTTCGCCGTCGGCTCGATGGCCGACCTGGACGCCGCCGACGGCAGTCTCGGCGGCATCCTCGCCTGGTACTCCGTCCACCACACCCCGGAGGCCGAACTACCCGCGATGTTCGCGGAGTTCCACCGGGTGCTCGCCCCCGGCGGGCACCTGCTGCTGGGCGGGCACACCGGCGACGAGGAGTCCCGGCCGAGCTCGGCGTACGGGCACCCGGTGTCCTGGTCCTCCCACCTCGTCCCGGCCGGACGCCTGGTCGCGCTGCTGGCGGGGGCCGGGTTCACCGTCACCACCCGGCTGGAACAGACCCGGCCGGAGCGTCCGGACCGGGGGTACGTCAGCCTGCTGGCGCACACGTAACTCGCTCTGCCGGGGGAGGGGGTTCGGCCGCGCGGTCGAGGCGGGGGAGGGGTGGCGGCGGCGAGGGTGGACGCATGTGGAGGAACATCCCCGTCGGTGACACCGAACGCCCCGTCCCCCGTTGGGCCTTGCGGCTGGCCAAGGCCCTGCCGTTCATCCTGCTGCCGCACTGCCTGTGGCGGCTGCCGTTCGCCTTCGACTACGTGATGGGCACGGTCGACCCGAACCGCCCGCCCTTCCCGTGGTTCGGCGCCCCGTACGTGTTCGCCCTGAGCCTGGTGACCGAGGGGCTGGCGCTGCTCACCCTGGGCCTGGTCAGCGGCTGGGGCGAGGCGTTCCCGCGCTGGGTGCCGCTCCTGCGGGGGCGCCGGGTGCCGCCGCTCGGGCCGCTGGTCGCGACGGTGCTGGGCGGGCTGGTGCTGTTCGGACTGTTCGGCCTCCAGCCGCTCGCCTGGGCCGGCGTGCTGGACGAGGTCGGGTTCGACAACGGCTGGTGGGAGGCGCTGTACCGGGTCTGCGTCACCCCGGCCGCGCTGTGGGGGCCGATCACCATCGCGCTCGGCGTCGCGTACTACCGCCGCCGCACCGCCTGAGCGCCCGGTTGGTCGTTGCCGGCGACCAGGGTGTCGGCGAGCCGCTCGGCGACGGCCGGGTCCAGCGGGCCGTGGCCGAGCAGGAAGCGGTACCAGAACACCCCGTAGACCTGGTCCACGATCAGGTCGAGGTCGGCGTGGTCGGCCAGTTCGCCGCGCTCGCGCCCCCGGGCGAGCAGGTCGTGCAGCGCGTCGCGCCGGGTGGCGGTGAAGGCCTGCATCAGTTCGGCCAGGTGCGGGTCGCGGGCGGCCTCGCGGACCAGGGTGCGCAGCGCGGAGGCCGTGGTGCTCTGCTGGGCGGCGTCGAAGGTGGTCCCGATGAAGGCGCGCAGGTCGGTGCGGAGTGCGCCGGTGTCGGGGTGGTCGGTGACGTCCTGGTCGGCGCGGTCGGTGAGGGCGTCCAGGAGGACGGCGCCCTTGGAGGGCCACCAGCGGTAGACGGTCTGCTTGCCGACGCCGGCCGCGCGGGCGATGGCGTCGATGGTGACGGGCGTGCCGTCGGATTCCGCCAGCAGGTGCAGCGCCGCGTCCAGGATCGCCCGGTGGGCCGCCTCGTTGCGGCGGCGGCCGGTGTGCGGCCGGGTGGCCTGGGTGTCGGTCTCGTTCATGGCGGTGTCCCTCTCTTTCTGTCCCCGTGCTTCCTTCCCTCGCTTGACAAGACTAGCAGTCTCGGTAAACATCGTTATCGGAACCGATGGTCTCGACAAGTTCCCGATCAAGCCGGAAGGGCCAGAACCATGAGCACTGCATCGAACCTCTTCGCCGGACAGCGCGTCGTCGTCATGGGCGGCAGCTCGGGCATCGGCGAGGCGACCACGACCGCCTTCGCGGCCGACGGCGCCGAGGTCGTCATCACCGGCCGCGACCGGGCGAAGCTGGACGCCGCCGTCGCCCGGATCGGCGGCAAGACCGAGGGTGCGCAACTGGACGCGACCGACCCGGCCGCCCTCGCGGCCTTCTTCACCGGCGTCGGCACCGTCGACCACCTGGTCGTCGCGGTCAGCGGCGCGGCCGGCAGCGGCCCCTTTGCCCAGCTCGACCTCGCCGAGCTCGCGCACGGCTTCGACGCCAAGTTCTGGCCGCAGGTGCGCGTCCTCCAGGCCGCCCTGCCGCACCTGCGCAAGGACGGCTCGGTCACCCTGATCACCGCCGCCTCGGCCCGCGCCGCCATCCCCGGCACCGCTGGACTGGCCGCCATCAACGGCGCCCTGGAGGCGATGGTCCCGCCGCTGGCCGTCGAACTCGCCCCGCTGCGGGTCAACGCCGTCTCGCCCGGCGTCATCGACACCCCGTGGTGGGACCGCGTCCCCGCCGAGCAGCGCACCGCGCTCTTCGACGGCCTGGCCGCCACCACCCCGGTCGGCCGGGTCGGGCGCCCCGAGGACGTCGCCCGGGCGATCCACATGTTCGCCGCCAACACCTTCGTCACCGGAGTGGTGCTCGACTGCACCGGCGGGGCCAACCTGCCGACCGGCCGCTGAGCACCGGTCGCTGATCACCGAATGGCGCGACGGCCCGCCCGGGGCACCCCGGGCGGGCCGTCCTCGCAGGTCAGGCCTAGGGTTCGAGCATGAACGTACCCGCACTGATCCCGATCCGGCACGAGCCGGGCGGGCGCACGGACACCATCGGCCGCTGGCAGGGCGGCCTGTTCTTCGGCTCGGCCGTGTGGGCCGACGGCCGGCCGTACGCGGTGCTGCACCGCTTCGACCCGGCCGGTCGGCACCTGGAGTCGAGCATCCGGGCCGTCGGCACGGCGGCGGAGGCCCGGCGGCTGCTGGGGGAGTGGCTGGACGCCCTGCCCGAGCGCGCGTACGGGGACATCGCGATCGCGCAGTTCTCCGTGGAGGTCGACGGCGTGCTCTTCGGCCTCCTGCTCGACGACGAGGAAGCCGACGAGGACGACGAGGACGACGCGGAGGAAGGCCCCTGGGTCGAGCTCCACCCCGACGGGCTCGGCTTCCACGCGCCCTGGCACGGCTGCTACGACACCTGAGCTGTTACCACCTCAATGCCTCACCACTCCGCGACCCGGTAGTCCTTGAGGAACACCCCCGACACCGGGTGCCCGGCCTCGCCGCGCACGATCGGGTCGTACACCCGGGCCGCGCCGTCCACGATGTCCAGCGGGGTGCGGAAGCCCCGGGCGGCGATCCGGGCCTTCCTGGGCGCCGGGTTCTCGTCGGTGATCCAGCCGGTGTCGACGGCGCACATGTGCACGCCCTGCGGGGCGAGTTCGGCCGCGCTGGTGCGGGTGAGCATGTTGAGCGCGGCCTTGGCCATGTTGGTGTGAGGGTGGCGCGCGGTCTTGTTGCGGACGGCGAACCGGCCCTCCACCGCCGTCACGTTGACGATGTAACGGGCGGGGTGCGGAGAGGCGAGCAGCAGCGGCAGCAGCCGGTCGCACAACAGGGCCGGGGCCAGGGAGTTGACCAGCTGGGTCTCCAGCAGCTCCGTCGGGTCGAGCGAACCGAGCGTGGCGGACCACGAGTTGGCGGGCGCGAGGTCGGGCAGCAGTCCGGCCTCGTCGGTGAGGTCGGGCAGCAGTCCGGCCTCGTCGGTGAGGTCCGGCAGCAGTCCGGCCGCCCCGTCGGTGAGGTCCGGCAGCAGTCCGGCCCCGTCGGTGAGGTCCGGCAACGCGTCCGCGCCCGAGGGCAGTCGGGCGGCGTCGGCGAACGGCCGGAAGCCGGGCGCGTGGGTGATGGCCCGGCGGTCGGCGCCCGGCAGGGGCGCGGACTCGCCCGCCGCCAGCAGGGCGTAGGACTCCGGCGGGCGGCGCAGGGTCTGCGCGGCGTTGTTGACCAGGATGTCCAGCGGCCGTCCTTCGGTGCGCAACTGCTCGGTCAGGCCGAGGACTTGGCGCGGATCCCGGAGGGCGATGCCGACCACGGTCAGCCGCTCCCACCACTGCGCGCTGCCCTCGGCGGCGCGGAAGCGGCGGACGGTGTCCTGCGGGAAGCGGCTGGTGACGATCAGCTCGGCGCCGTCCCGCAGCAGCATCAGGGCGAGCTGGAAGCCGATCTTCACCCGCCCGCCGGTGAGCAGCGCCCGCCGGCCGCGCAGGTCGGTGGAGAGGCCGCGGCGGGCGGTGTTGTCGGCCGCGCAGCCGGGGCAGAGCATGTGGTAGAAGCCGTCGACCTGCCGGTACGGCTGCTTGCAGACGTAGCACCTGCGCGGGGCCAGCAGTTCGCCCACCGGTCCTCCCGGGGCCGGGGCGAGCGGCGCGTCCTCGCGGCGTTGCCGGGCACCGGTCGCGGTGGCGGCGAGCAGGGCGGCGTCGGCCTGCCGGACGGCCTCCTTGGCCTCCTGGCGGCGGCGCTTGCGGCTCTCCGTCACGAAGGAGGAGAGCTGGCGCTCGGCGACCAGTCGGGTCCGGTCGTGGCAGGGAAGGCCGCGCAGCCGGCCCAGGGTGAGGCTGAACGCGCTGAGTTCCGCGGGGGTGAGGCCCGCCGCGCAGGCGGCTTCGCTGGTCGCGATGGTGGTGATCAGCTGTTTGTGGTCGTCCCGGACCGTCATGTCCGTCCCCTCGTTCCGTACAGGTGGGAGGGACTGTAGTTGACGGTCCGGGAGGATGGGATGCCAATTTACGTGCGGAGGTGGGGGGGGGGGGGGGGGGGGGGGGGGGGGGGGGGGAGGAGGGGGGGGGGGGGGGGATTCGTTGCCGGGCGGGTTCCAGC
>NZ_JBVHYH010000017.1:0-100126 GCF_055569135.1 Kitasatospora sp. NPDC029367 | reverse complement strand
GGGGGGGGGCGGCTGTGGGGGCTGCGAGGCTGGCGCCCCCACGCCCCCCCCCCCCCCCCCCCCCCCCCGCCCCCCCCCCCCCCCCCCCCCCCCTCCGACAGCCGTGTCGTCAGCCCGTGTACTTGCCGAAGATCTTCGCGAACTCGTACGGCTGCTGCGGGATGTTGGTGCACTTCGCCAGCGAGCCGCCGGTGCAGGCGTTGGCGTCCCGGGTGGCGTCCCAGAAGGCGAGCAGGCCGAGGTGGTTCTGCTGGGCGAAGGTCACCAACTGCTGGGCGGCGGCCTGGTTGTAGACCTGGTGGTCGTCGTTCTCGCCGATCATCGGGGTGACCCCGACCATGGCCCACAGCCGGGCGTCGGTCTTCGCCGGGTAGAGCGCCTTGAGCTGGCCGAAGGTCGCCTGCGCGGCCTGGACGGCGGCGTTGCCGTAGTCGCTGCCGGAGCGGTAGTAGTCCATCGCCATGACGTTCACCAGGTCCAGGTCGACCCCGGCGTCCCGGGCGGACTTGACGATGGCGACGCCCTCGCTGGTCAGGCCCTCGGGCAGGACGGGCAGGGTGAGCGAGACCTTGAGGCCGGGGTGGGCCTGCTGGAGCTTGGCGAGCGCGGCGGAGCGGCGGTCGTTGGAGGCGGTGTCGGCGATCGCCGCGCCCTCGATGTCGTAGTCGACGTAGCGCAGGTTGTAGGCGTTGACCACCGCGTCGTACTCGTTGAACAGCGAGTCCACCGAGGTGCAGGCGGCGGCGAGTTCGGTGCCGCTGGCGCCGCCGAAGGAGAGCTTGACGTCGCCGCCGGCCGCGCGCAGCGCGTCGACCTGGTCCTTGGCCCAGGCGGTGCGCGGGTCGTAGGCGTTGAACCAGCTGGCCTTGCAGCCGACGCCGGTGACGAAGCCCATGGTGTAGCCCTTGACGCCGCCGGCCTTGGCCATGTCGGGCATGGACGGGGTGGGCCAGGCGCCCATGTCGATGTACGGGGCGACGGGGAGGGCGACGTTCGGCGGCGGGGTGGTCGGGCCGCCGGTGGGCGTGCCGGTGGGTGTCCCGGTGGGCGTGCTCGTGGGCGTCCCGGTCGGCGGGGTGGTCGGCCCGCCGCCGGGGCCGGTGAGGGCGACGTCGTCGGCGAGGTAGGCGCCCTGCCCGTACCAGCCGTGCAGGTAGACGTTGACGCTGGTGGTGCTTGGTCCGGTGGTGAAACTGGCGGACAGCTGCTGCCAGTCGGCGCCGCCCGGGGTCCACACGGCGGGGTCGGTGACGCCGCTGCCGGTGGCGCCGAGGTAGACGTACCGGCCCTGCACCCAGGCGCTCAGGGTGTAGGTGGTGTTGGGCCGGACGCTCACGGTCTGGCCGCACTGCGCGGTGTCGCTCGCGCCGACCGCCCCCTTGAGGGCGTCGGCTCCGCTGTGGGCACCGGAGTTGACGATGCTTCCGGTGCCGGCGGAACAGCTCCACGGGTCGAGCGCACCGCTCTCGAAGCCGCCGTTGACGAGCAGGTTGGCGTCCGCGGCGCCGGCGTTCCCGGCAAGGGTGGCGAGGCCGCCGCCCGCGAGCACGGTGGCGGCGGCGAGGCTCAGCAGTTTGGTCCGGCCGGCGGGGCGGCGGTGGGTGGGGGCGTGCTGGGGCGCGCTGGGCATGGGGGTGCCTCTCGGAGCGTGGGGCCGCCCGCGCCGCGAAGGGGGAGACGCGGGGCGGGCGGCGGCATGGGGGCTGTTCCGGTGCGGGAGGAGCACGGTGCTGAGCATCAAACTGGACTAGACCAGCTGTGCACGTCAAGCACTTCCCGGGGTTCGGAGCCTTGCGGGAGCAGGTTTTAGGGAGGGTTTAAGGAGGTTGGCCGCTCGGCCGAGCGCGGTCCGATGGCCGTACCGGGCCGGAGACTTGACCTTGAGTGCACTCCAAGGGGGAAGCTGGTGGCGTTGATCCACTTCGGCTCAGCGGAACCACAGATCGGAGCACCGTCATGCGCAGCGTCTCGTTCGGCAGCGGCGGCCCGGAGGTCGGCGTGATCGGCCTCGGCTGCATGGGGATGACCCACGCCTACGACGTCCGGAGCCGGGACGACGAGAAGTCCGTCCGGGTCATCCACCAGGCGCTCGACCTGGGCGTCACCCTGATCGACACCGCCGACGTCTACGGCCCGTACAGCAACGAGGAGGTGGTCGGCGCCGCCCTGGCCGGCCCGCACCGCGAGCGCGCCTTCCTCGCCACCAAGGTGGGCATCGTCCCGGGCGGCGGCGGCCCGGACGTGCGCGACGGCCGGCCCGAGCACGTGCGCCGCTCGATCGACGACAGCCTGCGCCGGCTCGGCACCGACCACGTCGACCTGTACCAGCTGCACCGGGTCGACCCGGCCGTCCCGATCGAGGAGACCTGGGGCGCGCTCGCCGAGGCCGTCCAGGCCGGCAAGGCTCGCCGGATCGGGCTCTCCGAGGTCGGCGTCGAGGAGATCCGGCGCGCCCAGGCGGTGCACCCGGTGGCCTCCGTGCAGTCCGAACTGTCGCTCTGGACCAGGGACGTACTGGCCGAGGTGCTGCCGTACACCGAGGAGCAGGGCATCGCCTTCCTCCCCTTCTCGCCGCTCGGCCGGGGCTTCCTGACCGGAAGCATCTCCTCCTTCGACGAGCTGCCCGAGGACGACCTCCGCCGCCGCCTGCCGCGCTTCCAGCAGGACGCGTTGAAGGCCAACCTGGCGCTGGTCGGCAGGGTCCGGGAGGTCGCCGAGCGGCTCGGCACCACCCCGGCGCGGGTCGCGCTGGCCTGGGTGCTGGCGCAGGGCCGGTACGTCCTCCCGATCCCGGGCACCAAGACGCCGCGCTACCTGGAGGACAACGTGGGCGCGGCCGCGGTCGAGCTCTCGGCGGCCGACCTGGCCGAGCTGGACGCGCTGCCGGCCCCGGAGGGCGGGCGCTACTGAGCGCCCCGGGCCTCACCGCTACCGCGCGCGGGGCGTCACCGCCTCCGGGTCACCGCTCCATGACCCAGACCAGCTGCCGTCCGGTCTCGCCCGGAGCCCGGACGGCGGCCTGGGCGACCCGGTCCAGCCGGTAGCCGAGCTTGCGCGGGACGGCCGCGCTGGCGGCGTTCGCCCGGTCGCAGCGGATCTCCACCCGGACGATCCCGGGCAGCGCCAGCGCGGCCTCGGTCAGCGCCCCGGCCGCGGCGGTGGCGATGCCGCGGCCGACGTGCCGGGCCGCGACCCAGTAGCCGATCTCCAGCGCGCCCGGGCCGATCCGGGCGTGCAGTCCGAGGGCGGCGACCACCCGGCCGGGGGCCTCGTCCAGCTCGGCAAGGTACATGAAGTCCGTCCCGGCCTCCCAGGCGGCGGTGCCGGCCCTGGTCCGTTCGGCGGTCCGGGCCCGGGTGGGGACCTCGGCCGCCCAGTCCAGCCAGGGCCGCAGGTGCTCCAGGTTGGCCCGGACGGCCCGGTGCAGGGCCGGTGCGTGGGCGCTGCGGCGGCGGTGCAGGGAGAGGCCGCCGGGCAGCCGCAGCAGTTCGGGCGGCCGTCCGGTGGTCACCTCGGGTGCCGCCCGGGCGGGCTCGCAGGACTGCGGCAGTGCGGGGCTCATGGCGGCGATTATGTCCTTGGCCCGGACCTGCCACATCCGGACGGGGGCGCATCCCGTCCCGCCGACCGGCGGGGGCGGGCGACGCGCTTCGGACGCGCCCCGCAGTGCGCTTCGGGGCGCGTCCCGCGGGCGCGGCGGCGCGCCGCCCGGCGCGTCAGAGCCGGATCATCACCTCGTCCAGCTCCTTGCGCCGCAGGTCCGGCACCCGCGCCCCCTCGGCGGGGTAGCCCACCGGGATCACGTACGCGGCCCGCTCCTCCGCCGGGCGCCCGCACACCTCGTTGAGGAAGCGCATCGGGCTCGGCGTGTGGGTCAGCGTGGCCAGCCCGGCCTGGTGCAGCGAGGCCAGCAGCAGTCCGACCGCGATCCCCACCGACTCCTTGGTGTAGTACGGGCGCGGCGAGTTGGGGCCCTTGTGCACCTCGAAGACCACGATCACGGCCGGCGCGTCCTCCAGGAACGGCTTGTGCCAGTCGGTGCCGATCGGCGCCAGCGCGGCCAGCCACTCCTCGGACGCCCGGTGGCCGTAGAACTCGCGCTCCTCCGCCTCGGCCGCCTCGCGCAGCAGCCGCTTGCGCTCTGGGTCGGTGATCACCACGAAGCGCCAGGGCTGGACGTGGGCGCCGCTGGGCCCGGTGCTCGCGGTGCGGACGGCCCACTCGACCACCCCGTCCGGGATCGGTTCGGTGGAGTAGTCGCGGACGGTCCGGCGCTGCGCCATCACGTCGTGGAAGGCCTTGCTGCGGGCCTCGGCCTGGTGGGCCGGCACCGTCATCGGGGTGAGCGGGACGGTCGGGTGGGGCGTCCCTGCCACTGCGCTGTCAACCATGGCCGACAGCACAGCACATGACGGCCGCTCCGGGAAGAGGTAGAGACCAATTCCCGGAGCGGCCGGCTGCGCTTCGACGGACCTACAGCTCGTGCACCCGGCCGTCCCGGACCTCGATCCGCCGGTTCACCGCCACCGTGTCCAGCATCCGCCGGTCGTGGGTGACCAGCAGCAGGGTGCCGGTGTACGAGGCGAGCGCGGACTCCAGCTGCTCGATCGCCGGCAGGTCCAGGTGGTTGGTGGGCTCGTCCAGCACCAGCAGGTTGACCCCGCGGGCCTGCAGCAGCGCCAGCGCGGCCCGGGTGCGCTCGCCGGGGGAGAGGGTGCTCGCCGGGCGCAGCACGTGCACCGCCTTGAGGCCGAACTTGGCCAGCAGGGTGCGCACCTCCTCCTCGGTGAGCTCCGGTACGGCGGCCGCGAAGGCGTCCGCCAGCGGCTCCCCACCCAGGCTGTGCCTGTTCTTGAAGATGTGCCCGCGCGCCTGGTCCACCTCGCCGACCACCACGCCGGAGCCCAGCACGGCACTGCCGGAGTCGAGTTCGAGCCGGCCGAGCAGGGCCGCCAGCAGGGTGGACTTGCCCGCGCCGTTGGCCCCGGTGATCGCGACCCGGTCGGCCCAGTCGATCTGCAGGTCCACCGGGCCGAAAACGAAGTCGCCGCGCTTGACGGCGGCCGCGCGCAGGGTGGCCACCACCGAGCCGGAGCGCGGCGCGGTGGCGATCTCCATCCGCAGCTCCCACTCCTTGCGCGGCTCCTCGACCACGTCCAGCCGCTCGATCATCCGCTGGGTCTGCCGGGCCTTGGAGGCCTGCTTCTCGGTGGACTCGGTGCGCTTCGCCTTGGCGTTCTTGTCGTTGTCGCCGCCCTTGCGGCGGGCGTTGCGGACGCCGTGCTCCATCCAGTTGCGCTGCATCTGCGCCCGGGCCTCCAGCGAGGCCTTGGTGTCGGCGTAGTCCTCGTACTCCTCGCGGGCGTGCCGGCGGGCCACCGCTCGCTCCTCCAGGTACGCCTCGTAGCCGCCGCCGTACAGGTTGACCTGCTGCTGGTGCAGGTCCAGCTCCAGCACCTTGGTCACGGTGCGGGCCAGGAACTCGCGGTCGTGGCTGATCAGCACGGTGCCGGCGCGCAGGCCCTTGACGAAGGACTCCAGCCGCTCCAGGCCGTCCAGGTCGAGGTCGTTGGTGGGCTCGTCCAGCAGGAACACGTCGTAGCGGGAGAGCAGCAGCGAGGCCAGGCCCGCGCGGGCCGCCTGGCCGCCGGAGAGCGCCGTCATCGGCAGGTCGAGGGAGACCTTGAGGCCGAGCGAGTCGGCCACCTCCTCGGCCCGCTCGTCCAGGTCGGCACCGCCGAGGTCCAGCCAGCGGTCCAGGCTCGTCGCGTACGCGTCGTCGGCGCCCGGGCGGCCCTCGACCAGGCCCTCGGTGGCCTCGTCCAGCTCGGCCTGGGCGGCCGCCACGCCGGTGCGCCGGGCCAGGAAGTCGCGCACCGACTCGCCCTCGCGCCGCTCCGGCTCCTGCGGCAGGTGGCCGACGTTGGCGCTGGCCGGGCTGAGCCGGAGCGACCCGCCCTCGGGGGTGTCCAGGCCGGCCAGCAGCCGCAGCAGGGTCGACTTGCCGGCGCCGTTCACGCCGACCAGGCCGATCACGTCGCCGGGGGCGACGACCAGGTCCAGGCCGGAGAAGAGGGTGCGTTCGCCGTGACCGGCGGCGAGGTCCTTGACTACGAGTGTCGCGCTCATGATGGAGCCGATTGTAGGAGGAGCGGGCCCCGAGCCGGAAAAGCCGGCGGGGCCGCGGCTGCGCTCCGGCAGTCGCGGCCCCGCACGGGACCGGGGCGGGTCTCAGCCCTCGGTCACCCGGCCCCTTCTCGGAGAACGGTCACTTGGCCTTCTTGGAGAAGTAGTCGAACATGTGCGCCGCGACGTCCTCCAGGTAGGGGCCCGCCTCGTAGGTGTTGGCGCCGTTGCCGACGGAGGTGTCGCTGACCAGGGCCGGCTTGCCGTCCTTGGTGGTGTACCAGCCGCCGCCGCTGCTGCCGCCGGTCATGTTGCAGCCGATCATCAGCATCGCCGGGCGGCTCGGGTCACCGGGCTTCGCGGCCGGCTTGCCGCCGTCGCAGTGCTCCAGCTCGACGCCGTCGAAGGGCTTGCCCTCCGGGAAGCCGTAGTTGGCGACGGAGGCGAGCTGGTCGCGCGGGGCGTTGAACCACAGCGGCACGGAGCCGCCGACGGTCTCCTCCAGCGACTTGCCGTTCGGGTCCGGGTTGGCGACCTTGATGATGCCGAAGTCGTACTGGCTCCACGGACCGCCCTTCTCCGGGTCGGCCTCCTGGGTCCACTGCGGGGAGACCATGCCGGCGGTCGCGCCCCACTCGCCGTACGGCTCGGCGTCGTCCAGCTTGGACTTCTGCTTGTTGCCGTTGCTCAGCACGCCGTTGCTGTTGAAGGCCGGGGCGAAGGTGATGTCGGTGTAGTACTTGTTGCCCTTGCCGCCGTGCAGGCAGTGGCTGGCGGTCCAGACCAGGTTGCTCTTGCCCGGGTTGGCCGGGTCGGAGACGACGGTGCCGGAGCAGACGTAGTCCTCGTTGCCGTCCTTGAAGAAGATCTTGCCGTTGACGTGCATGTTCTTCGGGAACGGGTGCGCCACGGGCTTGGCGGCGACGACCGAGGGCAGCTGGTCCGGGCCGGTCGGCGGCTGGGCGGCGGTGGGCTGGGCCGGGGCCGCGCTCGTCGGCTGGGCCGGGGCCGCGCCCGTCGGCTGCCCGGTGGGCTGGGCCGGCGCCTGCGGCAGCGGCTTCGGCTTGGCGTTCAGCAGCTTCTGCAGGGTCCAGTAGCCCTTGGTCGCCGGGGTGATCACGTTGGCCTGGGCCCACTTGTCCCAGTCCTCGAGCTTCCAGGTCTTCAGCTCCTGGACCGTCGGCAGCTTGATCGGAGCCGCGCCCGGCTTCCCGGAGGTGCTGGCCGCGACCGACGGCGCGGAGGTCTGGGCGCCGGCCGGGTCGCTGTTGTCCGGGCCGCAGCCGGTGGCGACCACCATGGTCAGCGCGGCGACGGAGGCGCCGAGGACGGCACGGCTCGGCCGGGATATCGGTGACATGAGTTCAAATCCCCCTGTTGACTACCGCCATACGGCCCGGTCCTCGGGTACGGCCGGCTGGGGCCGCAGGTATGGCAGGTGAGGAGTCTGCCATGTGGATAAGGAACTCCTTACAGGTGCCCCCGGCCGGTACGAGGCTGTCACCGGATCGGCACCGGATCGGCACGGGGGCTTTGCCGTGGCCGAATTCGCCCGGGCGTTGCGGCGGCCGGATCGAGCCGTCGGATAAATCGGTTGCACGCGTCCGTCGGGGCTCCTAGCGTGGTTCCCGTCATCCGCCAGACAAGGAGAAGGCCGTTGCTCTACTGAGGTCCCGGGACACCGCCCCCGCCACGCAGGCCCCGCTGCCGTTGCCGCTGTCGTTCTCGCGGCCGCAGCCGTAGCCCTTGCCGTGTGGTGTGCGAGTGTGCGACCTCAGTCACGGCCCCTTGGCGCGTCATCGCGCCGTCCTGTCCTCCGGCCGTCCCGGTTCCGCACCCGCGGTGTCTCCCCGTGTTGCTCGTCACCCCTTCAGCAACCACCCGGGAGGCCTTGCATGGCACAACCCACCACCGCCGTCCTCTGCACCGACCTCGCGTTCGAGTGGCCCGACGGCAAACCCGTCCTGGACGGCTTCCACCTCGCCGTCGGCCCCGGCCGCACCGGACTCATCGGCCTCAACGGGGCCGGCAAGTCCACCCTGCTGCGGCTGATCGCCGGCGAACTCACCCCCACCGGCGGCACCGTCCGGGTCGAGGGCGAACTCGGCCACCTGCCGCAGGGCCTCACCCTCGACACCGGCCTGCGGGTCGACGAGGCGCTCGGCATCCGGGCCGCCCGCGAGGCCCTGCACGCCATCGAGTCGGGCGAGACCGACCAGCGGCACTTCGACGCCGTCGGCGACGACTGGGACGTCGAGGAGCGCGCCCGCGCCACCCTCGACAAGCTCGGCCTGCGCCGCCTCGGCCTCGACCGCACCACCGGCGAACTCTCCGGCGGCGAGGCGGTGTTGCTGCGACTGGCCGCCCTGTTGCTGCGCCGCCCCGACGTGCTGCTGCTGGACGAGCCCACCAACAACCTCGACCGGGCCGCCCGTGAGCGGCTCTACGAGACGGTGGCCGGCTGGCAGGGCGCCATGGTGATCGTCAGCCACGACCGCGAACTGCTCCGGCACGTCGACCAGATCGCCGACCTCCGGGACGGCGGGGTGACGTGGTACGGCGGCAACTACGACGACTACGAGCGCACCCTCGCGGCCCAGCAGGAGACGGCCGAGCGGCTGCTGCGCAACGCCGAGGCCGACGTCCAGCGCCAGAAGCGGGACTTGGCCGAGGCCCGTACCAGGCTGGACCGCAGCGCCAGCTACGGCAAGAAGCGCTCGGTCACCCGCAACGACCCGCACATCTTCGCCGGGATGCTCAAACGCAAGGGCCAGGAGACGGCCGGCCGGCTCACCGGCATGCACGCCGAACGACTGGAGGAGGCCAGGGCGCGGCTGACCGCCGCCGAGGAGGCGGTGCGCGACGACGCCGAGATCCGGATCGACCTGCCGCGCACCGAGGTGCCGGCCGGGCGCACCGTGCTCACCCTGCAGAAGGTCCGGCTGCCCTTCGGCGCCACCGTCGACCTCGACCTGCGCGGCCCCGAGCGGATCGCCCTGGTCGGACGCAACGGCTCCGGCAAGACCACGCTGCTGCGCACCATCGCGGGCGAACTCTCCCCGCTGGAGGGGCAGATCACCACCCCGGAGGGGCTGCGCCACCTGCCGCAGCGGCTCGACCTGCTGGACGACGCCCTCACCGTCGTGGAGAACGTCAAGCGGTTCGCCCCCGCCGCCGGGGACAACGCGATCCGGGCCCGGCTGGCCCGCTTCCTGTTCCGGGGCGCCCGGGCCGAGCAGCCGGTCGGCACGCTGTCCGGCGGCGAGCGCTTTCGGGCGACACTGGCCGCCCTGCTGCTGGCCGACCCGCCGCCGCAGCTGCTGCTGCTCGACGAGCCGACCAACAACCTGGACCTCGCCAGCGTCCGCCAGCTCACCCAGGCGCTGGCCGCCTACCGGGGCGCGCTGATCGTGGTCAGCCACGACCTGCCCTTCCTGCGCGGCCTGGGGCTGACCAGGTGGCTGGAGCTGGACGGCGAACTGAGGGCGGTGGATCCGATGTAGCGGCTACTGCTACTGCTACTGGTACGGCTACTGGCTACTGGCGCGGCTGGTGCTGCCGCTGTCGGTCCTGGTCGCCCTGGTCGCCCCGGGCGTCCTCGGCGAGCACCCGGCGGGCCGTGCTCAGGGCGGAGTCCTTGAGCGCGGCCAGCTCCTCGGGGCTGTACACCGGGGTCCGGAGGTCCGGCGCGATGCCCGGGCCGTCGAAGGTGCCGCCGCTGCGGGTGAGGTACTTCTCGTTCGGCAGGACGACCGCGAAGTCCGGTGAGAGCGGCTTGATCAGGACGTCCGAGAAGACGCCCTGGGTGTTCTCGCCGATCCGGGTCACGTGCGGGGAGCGGCCCATCAGCGCCTGGGCGAAGGTCTCCGCCGCGCTGGCCGAGATCGAGGAGGTGAGCAGGGCCACCGGCCCGGTGAAGTGCTCGCCGTCCGAGGGCTCCACGGGGACGGGCACGGGCCGGGTGAACTTCGTCGGGTCGGCCGGGTCGTTGCGCGCCACCTTCCGGTAGGCGAGGTAAGGCGGTCGGTGAGCCGGGCGGCGATGTGCAGCCCCAGCGCGTCCGAGCCGCCGCCGTTCAGCCGGACGTCGAGCACCAGCCCGCTGAGCCCGTCCGGGTCGGCGAGCAGGGCGTCCAGCGCCCTGTCCAACTCGGCGACCTGGCTGCGGTAGTCGCCGTCGGTGTAGCCGGCGAAGCTGCCCACCCGCAGGTAGCCGACGCCGTCGGGAAGCCGGCCCACGCCGAGCTTCCCACCGGCGAAGAGCTGCTCCGGGCCGGTGAGCTGGGCGGCGACGGCCTCCCCGGCCCGGGTGGTCAGCTCCTTGGTGCGCACCGTCGAGCCGGGCCGCCGCCCGCCGAACGCCGGTGTCGGCTGCCCGTCGACGATCCGTGCCAGCCCGGTGTGGGCGTCGCCGAGCGGCCGCAGCATGTCGACGAACACCTCCTGCAACTGGTCGGCGGTCGTCGTCGGCGTGATCCTGCGCCGCTGCTCGTCCCGGACGGCGTGCCAGTCGATCCCCTTGGCCGCGAAGAAGGGGTAGTTCTCCGCGAAGTCCTCCCAGAACCGGTCGAAGACCGCGAGCGGGTCGTTCGGTGCCGGGGTGGTGCACAGCGCCGGCAGCGCGGGGATGCGGTACAGGTCCTTGGTGCCGACCCCGCCCTCCTCACGGTCGACCAGCCGGTCGCGGCCCTTCGGGGTGAGGGTCACCGCGTTGGTGCCCATGACGTAGCGGACGGTGCCGTCCGGTCCGGGCGAGCCGGCCTGCGTCGCGGTGATCCAGCCGGGCACGCAGCTGTGCGCGGTCACGTCGTAGGTGGTCAGCCGGCCCCCGTCGACGGCGACCACCGTGCCGTAGCCGTCCATCCGCCAGACGCCGGTCAGCGGACTCCCCGGCCGCCCCTCGGCCGCGGCCGCCGCCGTCCCGGCCGTCGGCCCGATCACTGTCGCGAGCGCCGTGGCGAGCACCACCGTCGTCGCCAGTGCCGTCGTGGCGGCCGCCGCCCGGCCGACCTTCCCGTACCTCAGCTCCAGCCCTTGCCGGCTCTGCTTCATTTTCGGCCTCCGCCGAGTGGCCGGCCTCCCCCGCGGAACCCCTCCGCCGCCGTGCCCACGACGCTACGGTCGCCCGCACCGCCCGGGCGTCATCCGACGCGCCGCTCCCGTCCCCTCCTCCGGGCGCACTCGCACGCCCGGTCGAACCGCCTCGGGAGGGATGGACGGCAAACCCTTTTGACGGCGGGTGGAATATCCGTCGCGCACAGGCGTTCCCGGCTGCCACCCGCCCGGGCTGCCACCCCGCCCCGGCTGTCACCCGCCCGGGCCGTGCCCCCGCGGTCCCTCACCCCGGCAGGACGAAGCCCGACTCGTAGGCCGCGATCACGGCCTGGGTGCGGTCCCGGGCGCCCAGCTTGGCCAGCACGCTGCCGACGTGGGTCTTCACCGTCTCCTGGCTCACCACCAACTGCCGGGCGATCTCCGCGTTGTTGAGCCCGGTGGCCATCAACCGCAGTACCTGGCCCTCCCGTTCGGTCAGCCGTCCGATCGGCCCCCGGTCCGCGGCGGCCCCCCGCCGGCCGTCCGCGCCGTGCCGCAGCGCGAGTTCGCGCACCGCCGCCGGGAACAGCAGCGAGTCCCCGCGCGCGACCAGTCGCACCGCCTGCACCATCTCCTCGGCCCGGGCCCGCTTCAACAGGAAGCCGGCCGCGCCCGCGCGCAGCGCGTCGTACACGTGGTCGTCGTGCTCGAAGGTGGTGACCACCAGGATCCGCGGCGGCTCGGCCATCCCGCCGACCAGCTGTTCGGTGGCCCGGATCCCGTCGATGCCGGGCATCCGGACGTCCATCAGCACCACGTCCGGGCGCAGTTCGCGCACCAGCGGCACGACCTCGGCGCCGTCGGCGGCCTCGCCGACCACGGAGAGGTCCGGTTCGGCGTCGATCACCACCCGCAGGCCCATCCGGACCAGGCGCTCGTCGTCCGCGATCACCACGCGGACGGGCCCGTCCCCCGCGCCGTTGCCGTCGTTCATCCCCCAGTCCCTCCCAGCGGCAGCCACACGGCCAGCCGCCACGTCGTCCCGTCCTCGCTCGGCCCCACGGCGCTCCCGCCGCGCAGGGCCGTCGCCCGTTCCCCGATCCCGCGCAGCCCGCGCCCGCCGCCGGGGCGGCTCGGGCGGGCCGGGCCCAGCGGGTTGGTCAGTTCGATCTCCAGCCGGCCCGCGTCCAGCGCGACCCGCAGCCCCGCCGGGGCGGGCCCGGCGTGCCGGAGCACATTGGTCAGGCCCTCCTGGACGATCCGGTACGCCTCGCGGGAGACCTCGGCGGGCAGCGCGCCCAGGCCGGGCGCCAGCTCGGCGTCCACCGTCACGCCGGTGCGGGCGAGTTGGCGCAGCAGGTCGTCCAGCCCGGCCAGCGTGGGCCCGGCCGGTCCGGCGCCGCCGTCCTCCTCCTCGCGCAACAGCCCCAGCACGGTGTCCAGTTCGGCGACGGCCCCGCGCGCGGTCTCCTCGATCGCGCGCAGCGCCTCCGCGGCGAAGTCCGGGTCGGTGCGCAGCACCCGGGCGGCCGCGGAGGCCTGGATGCCGACCGCGCTGAGCGCGTGCCCGACCGAGTCGTGCAGTTCCCGGGCCAGCCGGTTGCGCTGGGCGAGCACGGTGGCCCGCCGTTCGGCGGCGGCCAGCCGCTCCTCCGGGGTGGGGCCGAGCAGCCTGGGCGCCCAACGGGCCAGCAGCGCACCGCAGCCGGCGTTGCTGACGACGATCAGCAGCAGTACGGTCAGGCCCAGCGCGGGGCCGGTGAGCATCCAGTCGGGGAAGCGGTCCGTCCAGTAGCCGGCGAAATCCCTGGACCCGACGAGGCCGAACATCAGCACCACCGCGAAGGGCGTCCCGGCCAGCGTCATCCCGGCGACCACCCCGCCGGTGAACAGGTGCAGCACGAAGAACGCGGCGGTCCGCCACCGGGCGGCCCAGGACCGGGACGGCCCGGTGGCCAGTTCGTCCGGCCGGGCCACCGCGCACAGCGCCCGGGCGGCCGCGCCCTCCAGCCCGCGGACGGTCGGCACCAGTGCGGTCACCGCGGCCATCGGCAGCGAGGTGAACAACGACAGGATCTGCAACAGCAGTTGGCGGGCGTGCCCCTGGTTCGGGTTGAGCGCCCCGAGCCCCACCGTCGACAACAGGTAGTAGGGCATCAGCAGGGCGCCGCCCAGCACCAGGTGCACCCAGCGCAGTCGGGCCCGCCGCCCGAACAACACCTCGCCCGCCCGCCGGATCCGCCCGCCCCCCGTACTCACCCGGGCGACTTTACGTCAGTGCCGCCGGGGCCGTCAGCGCTGCCGGGCCCGGAAAACCTGCGGGCGCCGGCCCCCCGTTCGGTCAGGGCCACCGAGCCCACGGCCAGCATCAGGGCCCCGGCCGTGAACTGCCCGGCCTCCACCAGGGCCATGAACCCCGGCACGGCCCGCGGCAGGTCCGGCACCGTCGTCGAGGTCCCGAACGCCACCAGCAGGAAGCCGCCCCAGCCGAACAGCGAGCCCGCGCCGGTCCAGGCCACCAGCAGCGGCACCCGCAGCCGCCGTCGCGGCCCGATCCGGAAGACCAGCACCAGCAGGGCCAGTGCCGCGGCGACGGCGGTCACGGCGGTCGCCGCGTCCATCGTCGCCATCGACCGGCCGTACTCCTCGGCCATCCGCAGCGGCAGTCCCACCCGCCCGCCCGCCGCCCAGTACGCCCGGGCCGTCGCGACCCCCAGCGCGACCAGCGCGGCCACCGTGGCGAAGGCCCGCTGC
Organism: Kitasatospora sp. NPDC029367; assembly: GCF_055569135.1. Taxonomy (NCBI): domain Bacteria; kingdom Bacillati; phylum Actinomycetota; class Actinomycetes; order Kitasatosporales; family Streptomycetaceae; genus Kitasatospora; species Kitasatospora sp. NPDC029367. Next base: position 86,213 of record NZ_JBVHYH010000017.1, on the reverse strand, counting down.
ACCGTGCGGGTGGGGGAGTCGGGCAGGTCGCCGATCCGGTCGTGGAGCAGGCCCGTCCAGCGTCGGCGGGCGTAGAGCGCGAACGCGGTGAACAGGGCGGCGCCCTGCACCCCGAAGCCCCCGTAGACCAGGGCGTACACCCACCCCGCCAGACCGTCGTCGGCCTGCTGCGCCGCCGTTCGGTGCTCCGCCCCGAACACCAGCGAGCCGAGCAGGTCCAGCGGGACGACCACCAGGATCGTCCCCAGCAGGCCGGTCGCCACCCACATCGGGAACGCCACCAGCGCGGCCGGGGCCCGCCGCCCCCACGGCCGGACGAAGGCGAGCGCGAGCAGCAGCGCGATCACGTCCATGCCGAAGGTGAGGAGGTTGAGCGTCCACAGGCCGTCCAGCGCCTTCCCGTCCCGCGCGCCCACGTGGGAGCCGGACAGCCACAGCAGTTTCAGCGTCAGATAGGGCACCGTGGCGGCCATCGCGATCCCGGCCGCCGCCCCCCGCACCATGTCTTCCTTGCGCCTCATGCCCCCTACGCTGCCGCCGCACCCCGGGCCCCGGCCTCGGCCGGGGGTGCGATCCCCCTCCCCCCGGCGGGGGATCTTCCGGTCCTCCCTAGGCCATCCGGTGGATCAGCCGGTCCTCCTGGTCCACCCGCCCGTCCGGGTCCGGCACCAGCCCGAGCCGCTCGGCCAGCCGGCGCGACGGCAGGTTGTCCGCCCTGATCAGCGCCGTCACCGGGATCCCGGGGAACCGCGGCAGCGCCTCCGCCATCGCCGCCCGGCACGCCTCCGCCGCGTACCCCTTGCCCCACGCCGACGGCCGGAACCGGTAGTACAGGTTGAACACCGGCTCCCCGTCCAGCGAGTGCAGGAACAGCCCGGCGACCCCGATCACCACCTCCGGCTCCGCCCGGGTCGCCACCATGCAGTACCCCACCCCGTCCCGCGGCCAGTCCGCCACGAACCCGGCCAACTGCTCCCGCGCCGCCGCGAGGTCCCGCTGCGGCCCGTACGGGTTGTACCGGTTGGTCTCCGGATCCCCGTGGATCGCGAACATCGCCTCCGCGTCCCCCTCCTGCGGCCGGCTCAACACCAACCGCTCGGACACGGCGACGACCGTCCGGGCATCGGCGGGCAGATCGGTGGTGGTCATGGCGGTTCCCCTGTCGTTCGTAACGGTCTCATGGCACGATAGACAATTACGCCGACACCTGCCCGTCCATTTCCTACAGGATCGGCTCACACCCGATCGCCTTGCCCCCGGCGGCGAGGAACTGCTTCCAGGTCGCAGTGCCGTCCGGGACGAGATCCCAGAGACCATCCGGTGTGAACCGGAAGCGGGTTGGGCGTCCCTGGCAGGTTGTCACCGCCTCGAACGTTCCCACCTCCTGAGCTCGGCCGAGTGTGGGCCCGGGGTCGCCGGTCGGTGTCGCCACGAGTCTGGGATCGGTGCCGATCGTGAAGGTGATCGAGGACCTGGGGTCCGTGTCCGAGTGGATGCGGCAGCTCCACAGCGGGTCGGTTCCGGGCGTCACGGTCGCCCGGTAGGCGGGGCCACCGGGCGTGTCGGGCATGGTGAGTCCCGGCAGGCCGCAGACGGCGTTGCGGTCGAGCGCGCGGTCCGTGCCCGCCGCGGTCAGTTCGTGCGGTGCGGGGAGCCGCTCCTTGCCACAACCCTGTTGTTCCGCAGCGCGGTTGGCCACCGAGACGGCGAGCCTGGCGAGCCCCGGGGCGTCGGAGGAACGGGATTTGGCCGTCGCCTGCTGTCCGCTGTCGCAGTCCGCCGGGAACAGCGCGAAGGCGAAGGACGAATCGCGCACAGCGCCGGCCGAGCCGCCGTTCGCCGATGCGGCGAACAACTGCGACTCCGCGTCGACCGCGAACGGGGTGAGGTTCGAGCTCTTGCGGAGGTCGACGGCGACGAACCGGTCGTCCCCGAAGATCCCCCTGCTCACCTTCGCCACACAGGACGAGCCGTCGGCCTTCAAGGTCTTTCCGTCGCCGTACATGGTGTCGCTGACCTTGCCCCACCCGAGGGCGTCGTTCACCGCGTCCGCGCTCACCGCACCACCGCACACGCTGTCGGGGCCGAAGGCGTTGGTCAGGTTGTCCGTCAGAAATGCCGTCCCGCCGGCCAACGCCGCCAGCGCGACCGTCGCGATGGCGGCGGCCCGCAGTCGCCGGGGACGCGGCTCGGTGGGGGCGTCGGTGTTCCGGTCGTCGTTGATCGCCACGGTCACCCCTTGCCGAAGGCAGCGTGGTAGGCGGTGTTGATCCCGTTGTCGTAGAAGGGCCCGGCGTCGAGCAGCAGATGGTTCGTCACCGTGCCGGCGCGGGCCGCATCCTTGGGATCGATGCCGTACTGGCTCGCCTTGCCCACGAGCATCGCGTCCAGCTCGGAGCGCCCCGCCGAGTAACGGTCGCTCACGCTGGCAGAGGTGGCGCTGTCGATCGGGGCTTTGGCCTGCTCTGCCCACGCGGCGGTCCCGACGTCGACGAGGCGCTGTGCCGCGTCTCCCAGCGGGATCACCTTCGAGACCCCCGGCATCAGGAAGTCCGGGGCCAGGTTCACGGGTGTTCCGATCGCGTGGTAGAGCATCCGCTGCTGCCAGTCGATGCTGGCCTTCTCGGCGTCCCCGTGATCCGTGGCCGCGTTGACGAACGCCGCGTCGAGCCCGCCGAGAACCTTGGCGGACTGCTCGGAGAAGGCGGACAGGACGTGGTCCGGACGTCCCGTGGCATCGGGCTTGAAGTCCTCGGGCCGGAAGGCGTCGAGGCGGCGGGCGATCTCCTCGGTCTGCGCCTTGTGCATGATCTGGAACGTGTCCGGGTCCTCCAGGGTGCCGCGGACCATGCGCAGGAGTTGCTCCGGCTTGGCCGTCAGCCCATTCGGCTCGGACGGGCTCTGCAGGTTGTTGCCGAGGATCTGGTACATGTCCGGGGCGTAGTCGGCGAACATCCTGGCCACCGGCTTGCGGAGGATCGCCGCCACCGAGGTCCGGTCGTCGGGGGTGGTGCCGCCGAGGGTCTTGACCGTCTCGTCCATGATCCGCTGGCTGACCGGGTCGTGCGGGGCCGGGTGCTGGTTCCGGTCGGGGCCGTGGCTGGTGGCGGCGTCCTCCAGCATGTCGGCGAACAGCTTGTGGGCGGTGTCGCCCAGGACGTCCGCGGGGAGCTTGCGCTCCTCGTCCTGGTCGAGCCAGTCACGGTCCTTGAGCAGGTGGACGAGGTTCTTGTTCTCGCTGGGGTCGAGAAACGCCTGGACGGTCTCCCGGTCGCCCTTCATCATCCTCAGGAGCGGAGCCAGCGGGTCGGCGTTGCGGGGGTCGTAGGAGAACTGCGGACCCCAGAGGTCGTCGCCCTTGAGCTTGGTGGAGGCCTCGTAGTCGAGCAGATCGGTTCCGACCCTGCGGACGAAGCCCTTGTCGAACGTTCCCTTCGCCGCCATGAGGGCGGTGAGGGCCGGGTAGTTGTCGTTCATCCCGACTGCCCCGGCGCTGGGGCGGCGGGCGGCTGCGAAGAGGCCGGCCTCCCAGTCCTTGCCCATGCCGCCGTCGCGGGTCGCGGTGGCGAGCAGCACCGACAGGTTGCCGTAGACGTCCTGGTAGCCCTGGGCGTTGTGCTTGCCGTGGGCGAAGTCGCCGTAGATCTTGGTGTACTCCAGGAAGGCCTCCGGGCCCTTCTTGCCGCCGTAGTTGAGGCCGCCGAGCAGCGTCGTGGCGAAGTCCTTGTTCTCCGCGTTGGCGGCCAGCAGGGTCTGCAGCTCCTTGAGCTGGTCACCGGTCAGGCCGCCGGCCTTCGACATCAGGTCGGTGGCGCGCTTGGCGTCGGCGATCGGGCCGGTGCCGCCGGGGGTGGGGTTGAAGGCGGTGTTGCTGGTGCCGATGTCGCTCTGGAGGTGGAGCGTGGCCCGCTGGTCGGCGGCGGTGGCCTTCTCGACGGCCTTGGCCAGGCGCTCCGAGATGGCCTTGGACTTGGCGGCCATGTCCCGTGCGAGAACCTCACTGTCGGGATCGTTCCTCGCCTCCTTCGGCAGACTCCAGCTGACCGTGCCGTCCGCCGAGACGCTCAGGTCCTGGGTCTGCGCGTCGTGGAGGGCCGTGTCGAGGTCGCGGCGGGCGGCCGTGAAGTCCTCGGCGGCGGTCTTCATGATCGCGGCGAGGGCGGTGGCGACGGCCGAGGCCTGCTTGAAGTCGCCGTCGATGCCCTGAATCACCTTCGTCGCCTCGTCGGCGGCCTCGCCCTTCCAGCCGGCCCGCTGCGGGGTGCTGGTGAGGTCCTTGGTGACCCGGCCGTCCAGCGCGGTGAGGGCCTTGGCGACCCCGGCCCACGCCTCGGCGGCGTCGGAGACCCCGGAGAAGTCGGCCTCGTGCAGTTCCTTGAAGGACACCATCTCTCTGTTTCCCCTGTCCTTACTAGCGGGCCGCGCGGAGGTCAGCGACGGTGGTGATCTCGTTGCCGTGGTAGTACTCGCGGGTCCGGTCGAGGCTGGTGGCCGCGTTGTTGACCTTGTCGTGCAGGGTCTTGCACTGGTTCAGCCAGCGCTCCGTGGCGCCGGTAAGGGCGCCGCCGAAGGAGAAGCCGCGGATCTTGGTCGACGCGGTGCTCGCGTACTCGGTGAGGCTGTGCGCGCCGGGCCCGGCCTTGCTGTTGGCGCCGTCGAGGTCGGTGGCGATCTGGCGGGCCACCCCGGCGGAGGCGGTGAGCTCGTACGGGGTGTCGAGCTGGCTGGTGGCCTTGCCGGGCGGGATGAGGGGGAGGGGTGGCACGGTGTTGCCACCGTCGGCCGGGGCCGGCGGGGCGTACGGCGACTTCTTGGCCGTGGTGGTCGGCATCGGGTCCGTGGCCGGGGCGACCGGCCCGGTGGTGAAGTACGGGCTGCCCATGTCTGCGTGTTCCTCCCCTGGTCGGCGGGGGTTCGTGCACCCCCTTCGGCATGACGACCGTACAGGTCGGCTCCGTCAGTACACCGACGCACCCTCCGTGCCGACGGTTGCACCGGGCGTGATCGGCTCCATCAAGGTTTCGTCAGGAGGGAATTGGCGGGGGATCGGCGACGCGGCTGTGCGGGCGAGGGCTTGTTACCGGCGGGTCGCTTCCCTATCATCGCGAGTGTTACAGCTTTACTGTCAAACCCCGGAGGGGCTGCGGCCAGTGCGTGACGCGAGCAATTCGGCGAGCAGTCCGGCGACCGCTCCGGCCGCCGGTGCGGGCCCGTTGGCGGGCGTTCGGGTGGTCGAGCTCGCCGGGATCGGGCCGGGGCCGTTCGCGGCCATGCTGTTGGGCGACCTCGGGGCGGACGTGGTGCGGGTGGACCGCCCGGAGCCCTCGCCGCTCGGGACGGACCCGGCGTACGACGTGACCAACCGGAACAAGCGGTCGGTGCTGGTGGACCTCAAGTCGCCGGAGGGGCCCGGCCTGGTGCTGGACCTGGTCGAGCGGGCCGACCTGTTGATCGAGGGCTACCGGCCGGGGGTGGCGGAGCGGCTCGGGGTGGGCCCCGGGGCGTGCCTGGCGCGCAACCCGGCCCTGGTGTACGGGCGGATGACCGGGTGGGGCCAGCAGGGGCCGCGGGCCGCCACCGCCGGGCACGACCTCGGGTACGCGGCGGTGGCCGGGGTGCTCGGGCTGGTCGCCGCGGAGGGCGGGGCCGACGTGCCGCCCGGGATCCCGGCGAACCTGCTCGGCGACTACGCGGGCGGCTCGCTCTACCTGGTGGTCGGCCTGCTCGCCGGGCTGCACCACGCCCGCGCCACCGGCGCCGGGCAGGTGGTGGACGCCGCGATCGTGGACGGCGCGGCGCACCTGGGCAGCATGCTCTGGGGCCTGCTGGCGGCCGGCCACTGGCAGGACCGCCGGGGCGTCAACCTGCTGGACGGCGGTGCCCCGTTCTACGCGATCTACCGGGCCGCCGACGGCGGGCACCTCGCGGTGGGCGCCCTGGAGCCCCGGTTCTACACGGAGTTCGCCCGCCTGCTGGAACTCGGCCCGGACGCGCCCGGCCAGTACGACCTCGCCCGCTGGCCCGAACTGCGCGCTCTGATCGCCGCCCGCTTCGCCACCCGGACCAGGGCCGAGTGGGAGGCTGTCTTCGCGGGCTCCGACGCCTGCGTGGAGCCGGTTCTGACGATGCGTCAGGCCGCTGCCGAGGGGCATCTGTCGGCGCGCGGCACGTACGTCGAGGCGGGTGGCGTCACCCAGCCCGCCCCCGCCCCGCGGTTCTCCGTCACCCCCGGGGCGCTGCGCCGCCCGCCGGCCCGGCCGGGTGCGGACACCGCGGAGGTGGCCCGGGACTGGGGCGTGCCGGCACTCGACCGCGTGTCGCTCGACGGCGTGCCGTCCGCGCACCCGTGCGACCCGCCGGCCGGTGTCACCGAACCTCTCAACTCCGCGACCGAACAAGGGGAGTAGCGTTGCAGCGCGAGATCTTCACCGAGCAGCACGAGGACTTCCGGGCCACCGTGAAGGCCTTCCTCGCCAAGGAGGTGCTGCCGCACTACGACCGCTGGGAGAAGGCCGGCATCGTCGACCGCTCGGTCTGGCTGGCGGCGGGCCGGCAGGGGCTGCTGGGCATCGCGGTGCCCGAGGAGTTCGGCGGCGGCGGCGCCCCCGACTTCCGCTACGCCGCCGTGCTGGCCGAGGAGTTCGCCCGGTCCGGTGCGTCCGGGCTGGCGATCGGGTTGCACAACGACATCATCGGCCCGTACCTCACCTCGCTCGCCACCGAGGAGCAGAAGCGGCGCTGGCTGCCGGGCTTCTGCAGCGGTGAGCTGATCACCGCGATCGCGATGACCGAGCCCGGCACCGGTTCCGACCTCCAGGGCATCCGCACCCAGGCGGTGGACCGGGGTGACCACTTCGTGCTGAACGGTGCCAAGACCTTCATCTCCAACGGCATCCTGGCCGACCTGGTCGTCGTGGTCGCCCGGACCACGCCGGAGGGCGGTGCGCACGGGCTGAGCCTGCTGGTGGTCGAGCGCGGAACGCCCGGGTTCGAGCGCGGCCGCAACCTCGACAAGATCGGCCAGAAGGCCCAGGACACCGCGGAGCTGTTCTTCGAGGACGTCCGGGTGCCGAAGGAGAACCTGCTCGGCGAGCTCAACGGCGGCTTCGTCCACCTGATGCAGAACCTCGCCCAGGAGCGGCTCACCATCGCCGCCGCGGCGATCGCCGGCGCCGAGTACCTGGTCGAGATCACCACCGACTACGTCAAGCAGCGCGAGGCCTTCGGCCGGCCGCTGGCCAAGCTCCAGCACGTGCGCTTCGAGATCGCCGAACTGGCCACCGAGTGCGCGATCACCCGGACCTTCGTCGACCGCTGCATCACCGAGCACAACCGCTACGCGCTCACCCCGGCGGACGCCTCGATGGCCAAGTGGTGGGCCACCGAGCTGCAGAAGCGCACGGCCGACCGCTGCCTCCAACTCCACGGCGGCTACGGATACATGAGCGAGTTCCCGGTCGCCCGGGCGTTCACCGACGGTCGCATCCAGACGATCTACGGCGGCACCACCGAGATCATGAAGGAGATCGTCGGCCGCTCCATCCTCGGCTGACCCCTCCGCCAACCCCCCTGCCCCGAAAGGCATCCCCATCGTGACCACCGAAGCGTACGTCTACGACGCGATCCGCACCCCGCGCGGCCGCGGCAAGGCCACCGGCTCGCTGCACGGCACCAAGCCGATCGACCTGGTCGTCGGCCTGATCCACGAGATCCGCCGCCGCTACCCCGAGTTGGACCCGGCCGCGATCGACGACATCGTGCTCGGCGTGGTCAGCCCGATCGGCGACCAGGGCTCCGACATCGCCCGGATCGCCGCCATCGCGGCCGGCCTGCCCGACACGGTGGCCGGCGTCCAGGAGAACCGCTTCTGCGCCTCGGGCCTGGAGGCCGTCAACCTGGCCGCCGCCAAGGTCCGTTCGGGCTGGGAGGACCTGATCCTGGCCGGCGGCGTGGAGTCGATGTCCCGGGTCAAGATGGCCTCGGACGGCGGCGCCTGGTTCGCCGACCCGATGACCTCGTACGAGACCAACTTCGCCCCGCAGGGCATCGGCGCCGACCTCATCGCCACCATCGGGGGCTTCTCCCGCACCGACGTGGACGCCTTCGCCGCCGAGTCCCAGGCGCGCGCCGCCAAGGCGCAGGCGGACGGCCTGTTCGACCGCTCGGTCGTCCCGGTGCGCGACCGCAACGGCCTGGTCGTGCTGGAGCGCGACGAGTTCATCCGCCCCGGCACCACCGTCGAGACCCTGGCCGGCCTCAAGCCCTCCTTCGCCGCGATCGGCGAGGCCGGCGGCTTCGACGCCGTCGCCCTCCAGAAGTACCACTGGGTGGAGGCCATCGACCACGTCCACCACGCGGGCAACTCCTCCGGCATCGTGGACGGCGCCGCCCTCGTCGCGATCGGCAACCGCGAGGTCGGCGAGCGGTACGGGCTGCGCCCGCGCGCCCGGATCGTCTCCGCGGCCGTGTCCGGCTCCGAGCCGACCATCATGCTGACCGGCCCCGCCCCGGCCACCCGCAAGGCCCTCGCCAAGGCCGGGCTCACCGCCGCCGACATCGACCTGGTCGAGATCAACGAGGCCTTCGCCGCGGTCGCCCTGCGCTTCATCGGCGAACTCGGCTTCCGGCACGACCAGGTGAACGTCAACGGCGGCGCGATCGCGCTCGGCCACCCGCTCGGCGCGACCGGCGCGATGCTGCTCGGCACCGTCGTCGACGAACTGGAGCGGCGCGAGCTGCGCTACGGCCTGATCACCCTGTGCGTGGGCGGCGGCATGGGCGTCGCCACCATCGTCGAGCGCGTCTGATCCCCCTCTCCCCCCGGTAGACCTGGAGACCTTGAACCCATGAGCGACACCACCACCATCCGCTGGGAGCAGGACCGGGACGGCGTGGTCACCCTCGTCCTCGACGACCCCACCCAGTCCGTCAACACCATGAACGAGGCCTTCACGGCCGACTTCGAGGCCACCGTCGAGCGGCTGGCCGGCCTCGGCGACGCGTTGCGCGGCGTGGTGGTCACCTCCGGCAAGAAGACCTTCTTCGCCGGGGGAGACCTGCGGATGCTGTCCGCCGCCCGCCCCGAGGACGCCGAGGCCGTCTTCGAGAAGTCCATGCGGATCAAGCGCTCGCTGCGCAAGCTGGAGACCCTCGGCAAGCCGGTCGTCGCCGCCGTCAACGGCAGCGCGCTCGGCGGCGGCCTGGAGATTGCCCTCGCCTGCCACCACCGGATCGCGCTGAACACCCCCGCCAGCCGGATCGGCCTGCCCGAGGTCACCCTCGGCCTGCTGCCGGGCGGTGGCGGCGTCGTCCGCACGGTGCGGCTGTTCGGCATCACCGACGCCCTGCTGAAATTCCTGCTGCAGGGCCGCCAGTACCGCCCGGCGCAGGCGCTGGAGCACGGACTGGTGCACGAACTGGTCGACACCCCGGAGGAGTTGACGGCCCGGGCGAAGGCCTGGATCGAGGCCAACCCGACCGCGGTCCAGCCCTGGGACGTCAAGGGCTACAAGATCCCCGGCGGCACCCCCGCCACCCCCGCCTTCGCCGCCAACCTGCCCGCCTTCCCGGCCAACCTGCGCAAGCAGCTCAACGGCGCGCCCTACCCGGCCCCGCGCAACGTGCTGGCCACCGCGGTGGAGAGCAGCCAGGTCGACGTCGACACCGCGATGGTGATCGAGGCCCGCTACTTCACCGAGCTGGCCTGCGGGCAGACCAGCAAGAACATGATCCAGGCGCTGTTCTTCGACATGCAGGCGGTCAACTCCGGCGCCGGGCGGCCCAAGGACGTCGAGAAGCGGCTGGTCCGCAAGGTCGCGGTGCTCGGCGCCGGGATGATGGGCGCCGGCATCGCCTACGCCTGTGCCAAGGCCGGCATCGAGGTCGTGCTCAAGGACGTCAGCACCGAGGCCGCCGAGCGCGGAAAGGCCTACTCCGAGGGCCTGCTGAACAAGGCGATCGCCCGCGGCCGCTCCACCGAGGCGAAGCGCGACGAACTGCTGGCCCGGATCACCCCCACCGGCGACGCCGCCGACCTGGCCGGCTGCGACGCGGTGATCGAGGCCGTCTTCGAGAACACCGAGCTCAAGCACAAGGTGTTCCAGGAGATCGAGGGCGTGGTCGCCCCCGACGCGCTGCTCTGCTCCAACACCTCCACCCTGCCGATCGGCGTGCTCGCCGAAGGCGTCCGGCGCACCGGCGACTTCATCGGCCTGCACTTCTTCTCGCCGGTCGACAAGATGCGCCTGGTCGAGATCATCCGGGGCCCGCAGACCGGCGACGAGGCGCTCGCCCGCGCCTTCGACCTGGTCCGGCAGATCGACCGGACCCCGATCGTGGTCAACGACTCCCGCGGCTTCTTCACCTCGCGGGTGATCGGCCAGTTCCTCAACGAGGGCGTCGCCATGGTCGGCGAGGGCATCCACCCGGCCTCCGTCGAGCAGGCCGCAGCCCAGGCCGGCTACCCCGCCAAGGTGCTCTCCCTGATGGACGAGCTCACCCTCACCCTGCCGCGCAAGATCCGCGACGAGTACCGACGCGCGGTCGAGGCCGCCGGCGGCACCTGGACCCCGCACCCGGCGGACACGGTGGTGGACCGGATGGTCGACGAGTTCGGCCGCCCCGGGCGCAGCGGCGGCGCGGGCTTCTACGAGTACGGCGAGGACGGCAAGCGTGGCCGGCTCTGGCCGGGGCTGCTGGAGCACTTCGCCGGTGGCGCCGAAGGTGCCGAACCGGTCGACCCCTCGGAGGTCCCGTTCGAGGACCTCAAGGAGCGGATGCTGTTCAGCGAGGCGATCGACTCGGTGCGCTGCCTGGAGGAGGGCGTGCTCACCTCGGTCGCCGACGCCAACGTGGGGTCCATCCTGGGCATCGGCTTCCCGGCCTGGACGGGCGGCGTCTTCCAGTACATCAACGGCTACCCGGGCGGCCCGGCCGGCTTCGCGGCCCGCGCCCGCGAACTCGCCGCCGCCTACGGCGAGCGGTTCGCGCCGCCGGCGCTGCTGGAGCGGATCGCGGCGGAGGGGCGGACCTTCACCGACTGACCACCTTCACCGACTGACCAGAGTGGCGGAGGGCAGGAGGTGGGGCCGTGCGCGCGAGGGCGCGGCCCCACCCGGGTGCTGCTGGCTAGGTGCCGGGTTCCGCGCCGGATTCCTCGCCGGGTTCCGCGCCGGGCTTCTCGCCTGACGCCTCGCCCAGTTCGTCGCCCAACTCCTCCCGCAGGAAGCGTTGGAACGCGGTGACCAGCGCCTGCGCCACCATCGGCTGGATGTGGTCGGTCAGCTCCTTCATCCGGGCCAGCTCCGCCGGATCCGGCTCGCTCTCCCGGTACGGCTTCCAGACCGTCTCCCGGAACAGCCGCTGCAGCTCCCGGGCGGTCGCCCGGCTGTGCTCCACCACCACCGCCCGGGCGGCCAGCAGCGTCTCCAGCGGGATCGGCACGTCCAGGATCCGCACGCCCAACGGCAGCAGGGCCGGATCCGTCCGGAACACCTCAGGGTCGGGGGTGCGCTCCAGCGCCCCCATCGCGACCAGGCGCTCCACCTGCTCCTCCGACAGCCCCCGGCCGGCCCGCCGCTCCAACTGGGCCCGGCCCACCTCCTCGGCCGTTTCCGGTGTCCAGGACGCCACCAGCGCCCGGTGGATGGCCAGGCCCAGCGGGGTGCTGTCCTCCGGCAGCCGGGCCAGGTAGCGCTCGATCGCGGCCAGGGTCAGCCCCTGCCGCTGCAACTCCTCGATCAGCCCCAGCCGGTCCAGGTGCGCGGACCCGTACAGCCCGACCCGCCGCGGACCCAGTTCCGGCGGCGGGAGCAGCCCCTTCGTCCCGTAGAACCGCACCGTCCGCACCGTCACCCCGGCCCGCGCCGCCAACTCGTCCACCGTCAGCCGCACCTCGCCGACCCCGGCGCTGTGCTCCCCCATCTGCTGCCTCCCGCGCTGGCACACTCCTGCTGTGACAGCTGCAGTGTGACAGTGCGGTGCGATCAGGTCCATCGGACGGGGTGGGCGGCCCGGGCGGTGGCGAACCGGAGGCGGCGGCCGGGCGGCGGCGGCCTGGGCGGTGGTGGCCCGGAGGCGGTGGCCTGAGCGGTGGCGGCCCGGAGACTGCGAACGGCGCCCGCCCCGGCGTCGGGGCGGGGCACCTGTGGGGTCTCTCGCGGGCCTCGGGTCAGGCGAGGGCGGCGTGGTGGCGGCGGGTGACCTCGGGGTGGGCCCGGGTGTAGCCCTTCCACTCGTTGAAGCCGAAGTCGGCGAAGAGGGGGTTGGCCGGGTCCTCGGTGGCGCCGGGGGCGTGGTGGGCGAGGGGGAAGTCGAGCGGCTCGATGTGGGCGTCGAGGCGGGGGTTGTAGAAGAACGGGACGGAGTAGCGCTCACGGGCTCCGGCCGGGCTGACCACGCGGTGGCTGGTCGCCTTGAGGTAGCCGTCGGTGGCCACCTCCAGCAGCTCGCCGAGGTTGACCACGAAGGCGCCGTCGAGCGGCGGGACGTCCAGGAAAGTGCCGTCCGGGCGCTCCACCTGGAGGCCGCCGACGGTGTCCTGGAGGAGCAGGGTGATGAACCCGTAGTCCTTGTGGGCGCCGACGCCCTGGCCGGCGCCGTCGGGCGCGGTGCCCGGGTAGCGGACCAGCTTGAGCCGCAGGTGGGGGTGGCCCGCGAAGGCGTCGTCGTAGAAGTCGGGGCGGGCGCCGATCGAGGCGAGGAGTTCGTGCAGCAGGCGGCGGGCGACCGCGCCGAGGTGGTCGATCCAGCCGAGCGCGGCGGTGCGCAGCTCGGGGAGCGCGGCCGGCCACTGGTTGGGACCCTCCAGCCACCAGTACGGGGGCTCGCCGCTGCCGGGGGCGTGCGGGGGCAGCTCGGCGCCGATGTCCAGCTGGTCGCGCCAGTCCTGGCTGCCGCCGGTGCGCTCGTCGCCGGTGCGGGTGTAGCCGCGGTAGTGGGGGGAGTTGAGGTTGCTCACGGAGAGCCGGTCGGCCTCGGGGAGGGCGAAGAAGGCGCGCATGGCTGCGGTGAGCGCGGCCGTCTCCTCCGGGGTGACGCCGTGGCCGACGAGCTGGAAGAAGCCGACGCCGGTGGCGGCGGCACGGAGCTCGTCGTGCAGGCGGCGGCGGTCCTCGGGGCTGCCGTCGGCGAGCGAGAGGTCGATCACCGGGAGGGCCTCGGGGTGCGCCTCCGGGGTGGAGCCGGATCCGGATATGGGCGTGTACTGCTGCGTCATGTGTGACATCCGCTGGTCTCGTCCCGGCTGGTCCCGGTGGTCGACCAGGGAAGGCCGGAGCCGCGCCTGGTGGGGCGGGTGCTCCGGTAGCCGGGAGGTGGTGGCGGCCGCGTCGGGGCTGCCGTGAGGGTGGGTGGCGCGAGGTTCAGCCGGAGCGTCGACAGGACATGGTCGTCACGCGGAGCAGGTCCACGTGGCGGCGGCGAACAAGGATGAGCACCTCACCAGGGTAGATGACCCGTTCGGTGCCGGGCGAGCCCCCCTGGGCGGAGGGGCCGTCGAGGTCGTCAGGAGTTGTTGAGGTAGGCCAGGACGGCCAGGACCCGGCGGTTGTCGTCGTCGGAGGGCTGGAGGTCGAGGCGGACGAAGATCGACGCGGTGTGCTTGGCGACCGCCCGCTCGGTGATCACCAGCTGCTGGGCGATCGCCGCGTTCGAGCGGCCCTCGGCCATCAGCGCCAGCACCTGTCGCTCGCGTGGGGAGAGGGTGGAGACCGGGCCGGCCGAGGAGTTGTGGGTGAGCAGTCGGGTGATCACCTCCGGATCCATGGCCGTACCACCCTGGGAGACCCGGCGGACGGCGTCGAGGAACTGGGCACCGTCCAACACGCGGTCCTTGAGCAGGTAGCCGATCCCGCCGGAGCTGCCGGCCAGCAGCTCGCGGGCGTAGAGCTGCTCCACGAACTGTGACAGCACCAGCACGGGGAGTCCCGGGTGGGCCCGCCGGGCGGCGAGTGCCGCGCGCAGCCCCTCGTCCGTGAAGCTCGGCGGCAGCCGCACGTCGACCACGGCGATGTCGGGCCGGTCGGCGGCGATCGCGGCGAGCAGCTGCTCGCCGTTCTCGACCGCCGCGGTGACCTTCATGCCGTTGGCCTCCAGCAACCGGGTCAGCCCGTCCCGGAGGAGGAAGAGGTCTTCGGCGATGACAACGCGCACGGGATCTCCAGGTTCACGATGGTCGGCCCACCGGACGGACTGCTGATCGCGAGTACCCCGTCGAAGGCGGCCAGTCGGCGTTCGGTTCCGCTGAGGCCGGTGCCCCGGGACGGGTCCGCGCCTCCGCGCCCGTCGTCGGTGACCGATATCCGCAGCAGCCCGTCACTGTGCCCTATCTCGATCCACACGTGCGAGGCCCCGGCGTGTTTCACCGCGTTGGCCAGCAGCTCGGTCACCGCGAAGTAGGCGGCCGACTCCACCGGTGCTGGGGCCCGGCCGGACAGGCCCCCGGTGAAGGTGACCGGCAGCGGCAGGTCCAGCGCGGTGGCCTCCACCGCGTCGGCCAGGCCGCGGTCGGCCAGCACCGGCGGGTGGATGCCCCGGACCAAGTCCCGCAGTTCGCCGAGCGCCTTGACCGAGGACGTCCGGGCCTCGGCCAGCAGCGGCCCGAGGGCGTCCGGGTCGTGCTTCACCTGCTCGGCAACGGTCAGCAGCATGCCCAGCGCCACCAGCCGGGCCTGCGCCCCGTCGTGGAGGTCCCGCTCGATCCGGCGCAGCTCGGCCGCCCCGGCGTCGATGGTGTCCGCCCTGGTACGCGCCAGATGGCTGACCTGGCGGGCGAGTTCGGTCTGCCGGGAGGGCCCGAGCAGGGACCTGGCGGCCCTCTCGTGCAGCCTCAGGACGGGCGGTGCCGCCCACAGGAGCGCGAACGGGGCCGCCCAGACACCCATGCCGTAGACGATCACCAGCGGGAACAGCAGCCCGTTCCGGCCGAAGATCTCCAGGGCGATCGGCGCCAGCACCACGATCGCGGCCGTGAACAGCACGGCGAATCCGGTGAGGAGGGCCCAGGCGAAGTCCCGCCAGGTCGCCGGGTCGGCCAGCCAGCCGCCGGCCGACAGCCGCTGCCAGGCACCGGCCCCCTCGGCCGGGCGGCGGTACGGCACCGGGATCGGCCGCCCGCTCCACCGCTCGACGATCCGCCGACTCTCGGTGGCGATCCAGCGTGCGCCGAACAGCCCGAGCGCCAGCAGCGAGGGCGCCAGCCAGAGCGAGACGGACCGGCCGCCGGGCGCGGCGCCGCCGTACAGGTGGGTCGCCGTCACCGCGAGCGCGCCCGGGGCGAACAGCGCGGCCCCCAGCGCCCGGCCGGAGCCGCCGGTGGCCCAGCAGAGCGCCCAGAGGGCGACCGGCCCCAGCGGCACCGCCAGGATGAGCGGCCCGCCCAGCCCGAAGTGCCCGGACTCGTCCGGACCGAACAGCGCGGCACCCAGCACGATCGGCCCGGCCAGCAGCGCGATCAGCCCCGTGACGGCCATCGTCGCCACGTACCAGGCGCGCACGCCGTCCGCGCAGGCTTGGCCCAGCCGTCGAGCCACCCCGGTGATCGCTTCCGTCCTCATGTCGCCCCCCTTTCGTCCCGGGCCCCGCGGGGCCCGAAGTCTGCCTGCCGGAGCCCTCCGTGAGCATCCGTCCCGATCTTCCGCGGAGTCAGTCTGCCCGTCGTGATCGTCCGGCGCTCTAGGCCTGAACACCCAGTTCGGGGTGTATCTGGATACACCCCCAGGACGCCGCCTAGACGGCTGTCCGGGCCCGACCGCGGATTCGTAGCGTGATGTTCCGTCAGCCGGTCCCGGGTCCCCCGGAGCCGGACCCCGAACCGTGGAGGGCCCGTGAACGCGCCGATCATCAGGATCCGCGGCGTCAGCAAGACGTACGACCGATCCGACGCCGCCCGTCCCGCCCTGGCCGGGCTGGACCTCGACGTGCGGGCCGGCGAGGCGGTGGCCGTGCTCGGCCGCTCGGGCAGCGGCAAGTCCACCCTGCTGAACCTGGTCGCCGGCCTCGACCGCCCGAGCGAGGGCGGCGTCGAGGTGGACGGCGTGGCCGTCCACGAACTCGGCGAGGCCGCGCTCGCCGAGTACCGGCGGACCAGGATCGGCATGGTGTTCCAGTTCTTCAACCTGCTGGACGACCTCAACGTCGAGGACAACGTGCTGCTCCCGGCCCAACTCGCCGGGACGCGGCGGGAGCAGGCCCAGGCCCGGGCCGGTGAGCTGCTGGAGCGGCTCGGGGTGGCCCGGCACGCGAAGGCCTTCCCCGGTCGGCTCTCCGGCGGCGAGCGCCAGCGCGTCGCGGTGGCCCGGGCGCTGATGAACCGTCCGCCGCTGCTGCTGGCCGACGAACCGACCGGAGCACTGGACACCGCCTCCGCCGCCGACGTCCGCGACCTGCTCCGCGGGCTCAACGCCGAGGGCCAGACGATCCTGCTGGTCACCCATGACACCGCGCTCGCCGAGGCCTGCGCCGACCGGACGATCGAGCTGCTCGACGGCCGCCTGGTCCGGGACACGGCGGCGGTGCCGGCCTCCGGCGGCCGGAGCGGGGTGGGCGCATGAACGCGATGGGCAAGGTGGTCCGCGCCGGGGTGGGCCGCAAGCGAGTGCAGACCCTGGTCATGGTGCTCACCACGATGATGTCCGTGACGGCGTGCATCCTCGCCCTCGGGCTGGTGGTCGCCGCCCAGGGCCCGTACGAGCGCGCCTTCACCGACCAGCGCGGCGCGCACCTCAACGTGCTGTACGACCGGACGAAGGCGAGCCCCGCCCAGCTGGCCGCGGCCGCGCACGCCCCCGGGGTGACGGCCTCGGCCGGCCCCTACCCGGCGGTGACCCTCCAACCGCGGGCCGGCCAGGACACCAGGATCCCGCCCGCGGGCAGCCTGCTGCCGCCGATGACGCTGGTCGGCCGGGCCCAGGACGGCCCGATGGACGACCTGCGGATCACCATGGGCCGCTGGATCGCGGGCCCCGGCGAGGTGGTGTTCCTGAACGGGCACTCCCCACTGGCGGTCGGGGACTCCGCGCAGTTCCCGGAGCTGCCGGGGCAGCCGACGCTCAAGGTCGTCGGCCTGGCCGACTCGGTCTCCTGGAGCGCGGACGGCTGGGTCGCCCCCGAGCAGGTGGCCGGGCTGACGGCGCCGGGTACGACGCCCGCCGCCCAGTACCTCTACCGCTTCGCCCACGCGGGCAGCGACGCCGAGGTGGAGGCCGACCACGCGGCGATCGCCGCTGCGGTACCGGGCGGAGCGCTCACCAAGGCCACCTCCTACCGGTCCGCCCGGGAGGAGGCCAACCGGACGGCCTCGACCTTCGTCCCGTTCGTCACGGCCTTCGGGGTGCTCGGCCTGGCCATGTCGGTGCTGATCATCGGCGTCGTGGTCGGTGGCGCGGTGAGTGCCGCCACCCGGCGGATCGGCATCCTCAAGTCCCTGGGCTTCACCCCGGCCCAGGTGGCGCGGGCCTACGTCGGCCAGGCGCTGATCCCCGCCGGGATCGGCACCGCGCTGGGCGTGCTGGGCGGCAACCTGCTGTCCGTGCCGGTGCTGGGAATGGCCCACAAGGCCCTGCGCGGCGGCCTGCTCGGCATCCCGCTCTGGGTGGACGCGGTGGTCGCGGTCGCGGCCCTGGGCGCGGTGGTCGGCACCTCGCTGGTGCCGGCCCTGCGGGCCGGGCGACTGCGCACCGTGGAGGCGCTCGCGGTCGGCCGGACGGCGCCGGGCGCCAGGAGGGCGGCCGCCGGGGGTTCGGCGGGTCGGGCCGGCGTGGCGGGCCTGCTGTCCGGGGTGCGGGACGCGATCGGCCGGCTGCCGGTGCCGAGGGCGCTCAGCCTCGGGCTGGCATCCCCGCTGAACCGGCCGGGCCGCTCGGCGACCACCGCCGCCGCGGTGGTGCTCGGCACGGCCGGTGTCACCCTCTGCGTCGGGCTGACGCTCTCCCTGGGCTCGCTCCAGGACGGCCTGACGGCCGACCGCGCGGGCAAGGTCCTGGTCCAGGTCCCGTTCGACGGCTCCGCACCGGTCGACCACGTGGACGAGGCGGCCGTGGCGAAGGCGATCGAGTCCCGCCCCGGGACCCGGGCCTGGTACAGCAGCGCGCCCGCCGCGGCGACGGTGGCCGGGAGCACCGATCGCTCCGAACTGGTCGCCTTCACCGGCGACACCTCCTGGAGCGGCTTCCAGATGGTCACGGGCCGCTGGTTCCACGGCGCCGGCGAGACGGTGGCCAGCGCCGCCTTCCTGCGGGCCAACCAGTTGAAGGTGGGGGACACCGTCACCCTCGCCGACCACGGGCGCACCACCCCGGCGAGGATCACCGGGGAGGTCATGACCACCCAGGACGTGGTGTTCCTGGACCGCGCCGCACTGGAGCCGCTCGGCGGCGCGGTCCACGCCGAGGCGGTCTCCTTCCACATCGACCTCACGGCGGGCACCGACGCGGTGTCCTACGCCGACGGACTGGACGCGGTGGTCAAGCCGATGGGGCTGAGCGCCGACCCCGGCGAGGCGCACATCAACATCGTGGTGCTGGCGGTGAACACCCTGGCGGGCACGCTCACCCTGCTGCTCTCGGCCGTGGCGGGGCTCGGGGTGCTCAACACCGTGTTGCTGGACACCCGGGACCGGGTGCACGACCTGGGGGTGCTCAAGGCTCTCGGGATGTCGCCCCGGCAGACCGTCGGCATGGTGCTCACCTCGGTCTGCGGCAGCGGCCTGCTGGCCGGCCTGGCCGGGGTCCCGATCGGGGTCGGGGTGCACCACCTGGTGATGCCGGCGATGGCCCGCGCCGCCGGCATCGGGGTGCCGGACGCGGACCTCACGGTGTTCGCCCCGTCGGTGGTGGGGCCGCTGATATTCGGCGGGGTGGCGCTGGCCCTGCTCGGCGCCCTCCTACCCGCGACCTGGGCCGCCCGCGCCCGGACGGTCACGGCCCTGCGGACGGAGTGACGACGGAACGACCCGGAGGGCGACGGGCCCGCTCCCACAGGTGCCCGCCCCTCCGGGAGCGGGCCGGCCGAGGGCCACAGGGCCGACGGCCACGCGTGCGACGGCACCGGTTCACGCCCCGGCGAACCACTCCAGGCTCTGCCCGTGCGGCCCCGTGAAGGCGACCGGCCGCTCGTCCAGGGCGAGCGCGAACAGCCCGGAGCCGGCGGGGACCGGGCGGGGGAGTCGCTCCGCGACGGTCGGCAGGACGGAGACCGCCTCGTTGGAGATCCAGTGAGCAGGCAGCTCGCGCATGGTCGCCGCGAACTCCTCCCGTGCCTCCGGCGACAGGTAGGCGAGCACCGCGCTGTGGAACACCACCGGCGTCGAACCCGCCGGGGCCTGCGCCACCAACTCCCGTACGGTCGCGTTCAGATCGCCACGCACCAGCAGCGGCGGTTCGGCCCGGGCGACCTGGACGGCGCCGCGCAACCGCTCCAGCCGGTGGGTCTGCTCCGGCCACACCAGGGACTCCAGCCAGCGCATGTCCTCCTCGGACCGGACGTCCAGCGGATTGAGGTCGATTCCGGCGCGCCACACCACCTCGGGCAGCCGCTTCCGCAGGGCGTCCAGCTGGGGCACCGGCCCGCTCACCGCGCAGTCCAGCGTCACCGGGCTGCCAGCCGCGCCGAATTCCTCAGCTGAATCGGCCGCACTGTTGGCATCGACGGCACCATCGGTACCGGTACCAGCCATGTACCGGTATCGATACCGGTACCGGTCGGGATACAGGCAGAGTCCGGCCGAGGCGCCCACCTCGATCAACGCCAGCGGCTGCGGCAGCGAGGCCAGCAGTGGCAGCAGGGTGGCGCAGCGGCCCGCCTCGTTGGTCTGGGTCCGCCGCTCCAGCATCGTCGCCGAGACCTCGGCCCACCGCTCCACCGTCCAGGCGCGGAAGGCCGGCCAGTCCTCCGTCACCGGTCCGCCGAGGTGCCGCACCGCGCCGAACAGCAGGTTCGGCTGCCGCTTGGCGTCCGGCAGTTCGTCCAGCAGGCCGAGCAACTCCGCATCGCCGGCCGTCCGTTCGGCCAGCTCCTGGTACATCGCCGAGTTGCCGCGCGCCTCCCGTTCCGCGAATGCCCGGTAGACGTCCCCCGTGACGCTGTCCATGGCCCGTACTCCCTTTCCCCGCCCCGATCGTGGCGCAGCCTCGGCCGAGCCCCTGCCCTCCGCCGTGCGGGCGCTGTCGCGCCGTGACGTCGTGACGCCGTCGCGCCGGAGCACGAGCCTACTGACCTGCGCCGCACGCCCGATCACCCCCCCCGCGACCCGCACCACCCCCGCACCACCTACACCGTCTGCATCGCCGACGCCGGAGCTGCCACCGATCGGAGTGCCGCCACCAGTGCCCCGAGCACCGGCTGCCCCCAGGCGCTCTCCCGTACGGCGGCGTGCAGGGTCCGTACCGGCTCCGGGCCGCGCACCCGGCAGACCGTGACGCCCGGGTGGCGCTGTGTCAGTCCCAGTTCCGGAAGCAGTGACACTCCCAGCCCCGCTGCGACGAAGCCCTGGGCGGTGACGTAGTCCGCGCCGTCCACCGCGAGTGCCGGACGGAAGCCGGCCGCGTCGCAGGCCTCCTCCACCAGGCTCCGACAGGGGCCGGGCGGCTCGGCGCCGACCCAGGGCTCGTCCGCCAGCTCGGACAGGTCCAGCACGCGCCGTCCGGCCAGCCGGTGCCCCCGGGGCAGCACGGCGCGGTACGGATCGTCCTGCAAGTGCACCAACCGCACGCCGGTCGGGGCCTCCTCGGACCGGAACACCACCGCGAGGTCGGCCCGGCCGTCCCGTACCTCGATGAGCGGGTCGACGGGGTCGGTCAGGCCCAGGTCGAGCCGTACGCCCGGGTACTCGCGGCGGAAGACGGCCAGCGCGGGTGCCACCAGGGCGGAGCCGGCCGTGGTGAAGTAACGGACGGTCAGGCAGCCGGTGCGTCCGGCCCGCAGGTCGGCCAGCGCCGCACCCGCCTCGGCGACCTGCCGGTCGATGGCTGCCGCGTGCCCGGCCAGCAGCAGCCCGGCGGCGGTCGGCCGCACGCCCCGCCCGATCCGTTCCAGCAGTGCCGTCCCGGTCTCCCGTTCCAGCGTTGACACCTGCTGGCTGACGGCGGACGGGGTGTAGCCGAGGGCGTCGGCGGCCGCGCTCACCGAGCCGTGGTCGACCACGGCGCGCAGCACCTGCATCCGGCGGACGTCGAGTGAGGCATTCATACAGCGCAGCTTAAAGGTGGTTCAGAACTTTTCGCTTGTGCTAAGTGATCACCGCGCGCGACCGTCATCGGGCACCCCGACACCCGAAACCCGACCGACACCACCACCGACAAGGAGCTGGACCGTGCTGCGGATGGCCGTCCTCGCACTGCTCTGGGGCTCAGGCTTCCTCTGGATCAGGCTCGCGCTGCAACACGGGCTCACCCCGGTGCAGATCACCGTGCTGCGCGCCGCCCTCGGCGCCGCCGTCCTGCTGCTGCTCGCCCGCTCCGCCGGGCAACGCCTGCCGCGCGGCGGCGCGCTCTGGCGGCGGCTCGCCGTGGCCGCGTTCTTCTGCAACGCGCTGCCGTTCCTGCTGACCGCCTACGGCGAACGCAGCGTCGGCTCCGGCCTGGCCGGGGTGCTGCACGCGACCACCCCGCTCTGGTCGGTGCTGATCGGCCTTGCCCTCGGGACGGAGCGGGCCCGGGGGCCATTGCGCCTCGCCGGGCTGCTGCTCGGCTTCGTCGGCGTGCTGCTGATCCTCGCCCCGTGGCAGGACGGCAGCGGAAGCGGCGGCACCGGCGGGGGCATCAGCATCCCCGGGGCGCTCACCCTGCTCGGCGCGGCGGCGAGTTACGCCATCGCCTTCGCCTACATGGCCCGAGCATTCGCCGGGACGGCCACCGCCCCGCTCGCCCTCTCCGCCGCCCAGCTCTCCGCCGCCGCCGGGCTGAGCACGATCGCCCTGCCCACGGTCGGCCCGCTGAACCCGCTCGCCGACGCCGATCCGCTCGGCCTGGCCGCCGTCACCGTCCTCGGCATCGCCTGCACCGGGCTGACCTTCCACCTCAACTACCGCCTGATCGCCACCGAGGGCCCGACCGGCGCCGCCACTGTCGGCTACCTGCTGCCGGTCGTGTCCACCGTGCTCGGCGCCCTGGTCCTCGGCGAGCAGCTGACCGTACGGGCGGTGGCAGGGATGGCCGTCGTCCTCGCCGGGGTGTTCCTCGCGAAGCGCCGGCCGAAGCCCACCCCCGCCCCAGCGCCGACGGACCCCGCCCCCGTATCGACCGCCCCCGCACATGACTGAACGGACCATGCGCCCCGACTCCCTCTGGCGGATCCCCGACTTCCGCACCCTCTTCACCGCCACCGCCCTCACCCAACTCGGCACCAACGTCGGCTACGTCGCCGTCCCCCTGGTCGCCGTCGAGGCCCTCGACGCGGGCCCCGGCCAGGCCGGTCTGCTCGCCACCCTGAGTACCCTCGCCTTCCTGCTCATCGGCCTGCCCGCCGGTGCCTGGGTCGACCGGATGCACCACCGTCGCGTCCTGATCGTGGCCGACCTGGTGAAGGCCGCGCTCTACGCCTCCGTCCCGCTGGTCTGGTGGCTCGGCGGGCTGACCCTCGGGCAGCTGTACGCGGTCGCGCTGCTCACCGGCGCTGCCACGGTCTTCTTCGACGTCGGCTCGCAGAGCGTGCTGCCCGGGCTGGTCGGCCGCGAGCACCTGGTGGACGCGAACTCCGCCGTGGTCGGGTTGATGGCGGTCAGCAATGTCGCCGGACGCGGCGCGGGCGGGCTGCTGGTCCAACTGCTCACCGCGCCACTGGCGATCGCCGTGACCGCGCTCAGCCACCTCGGCTCCGCCCTGCGACTGACCGCCCTGCGACCGACCGCCCTGCGCCGCACCCCCGCCGATGACGTCCCCGTCCACCCCGACACCCCCACCCCCACCCCCGGTCTCGGCGCGCAGATCGCCGAGGGTCTGAGGCACGTCCTCGGCAACCCGGAGCTGCGGGCCCTGGCCGCCACCGCCTCCCTCAACAACCTCGGTTCGCAACTGGTCAACACCCTGCTCCCGGTGCTGTTCGTCCGTGAACTGAACCTCCCCGCTTGGGCGTTGGGCCTGTTCTGGGCGGTCGGCGGGGTCGGCATCCTGCTCGGTTCGCGCTGCGCCCGCCCGGTCTCCGCCCGGCTCGGCGACGGTCGCACCCTCGCCCTGGCCGGCCTGTGCCTGGCGCCCGCCGGACTGCTGGTGCCGATGATCGGTGGCGGGCCGTGGCTGCTCCTGGCCGGGACGGGCTGGCTGCTGGTCTCGCTCAAGACCGGCATGGACAACGTGCTCGGGGTGAGTCTGCGTCAGCGGATGACCGCGGACCACCTGCTCGGCCGGATGAACGCCACCTTCCGCTTCCTGCTCTTCGGCGCGCTCGCGATCGGCTCCGCGCTATCCGGGCTGCTCGGCGAACTCCTCGGCCTGCGCACCACGCTCTGGCTCGGCGGGACCGTCCTCGCGACGGCCTTCCTGCCGGTCTACCTGTCCCCGCTGCGCACCCGCCGCCGACCGTCCGCAGCACTGGTGAGCACAGCCACCAACGCCCCAACCAGCCCGGCCCCCACCAGCCCGGCCCCCACCGGTACAGCCCCCACCAGCCCCGCCCCTACCAGCCCGCCCCGGTACCGTGCCCCGGTTGCCAGTCCAGCCCCGGGTCCGGACACGGACGGACGGTGTGCACCAGCGCGATGACTGACCAGACCACCACGGTCAGCAGCGCGTAGAACAGCAGCAGCGCCCAGAACGGCGTGGTGGACAGGCTCCCGTCCTCGAACCGGCACCAGGCGTCCGGCGGGAGCCAGGAGGCACCCGTCTCCAGCAGCCGACCGCCGCCCGACACCAGGCCGCGCTCGCAGCGCTCCCCGTAGCCCAGCGACCGCACGTACAGCAGGGCGTACAGCGCGCCCGCCGAGGCGAGGGAGAGGCCGGCGCCGATGCCGAGGAGCACCGCCCGTCTTCGCCCGGCCGCCGTACGGATGTTCGTCACCGGGGCAGCGTACCGGCGCGGCGGCACAGGCCGAGGAAGGAGCGCCCCCGGTGTTCAGCCGAGCAGCCCGCCCAGGTGTCCGTCCTCCGCGAGCAGCCGCCAGGACCGCCCGGGCGAGGCGAAGGCCTCCGGATCGACGCCCTCGACCAGCCGGTCCACCACGGTGCTCAGCAGCGACTGCGGGTCGAACACCGCCCAGGTGTCCCGGCCCCGGCCGTGCTCCCAGCGCTCCCACTCGGCGCGCAGCCGCTCGTACGTCCACAGGGCGTAGAGCAGGGCGGTCAGGTCGCGGTTGAGGTACGCCTCGGGCTGCCCGTCGTCGTACCAGTCGGGCAGTTCGAGCCGCCCGGTGGCGCCGTCCAGGGCGATGGTGAGGTCGGACGGCCAGTCCCCGAGCGCGAGGTAGTCCCGCTGGTACGGGCGTTCCTCCTCGCCGTCGAAGTACTCGGGGTACGCCTCCGCCATGGTGACCAGCGGCTCCTCGCACACCCCGAACATCGCGCCGCCGAGCGGCAGTCCGACCTCGGTCAGCAGTCGGCGGGTCGGCTCGTGGGTGAGGGCGGCGGGCAGCGCCTCCGGCCGGAACCGGTGCACCCGGCCCGCCCCGCCCTCCTCGTCGGTCAGTGCCGCGAGCTCGGTGACCAGTTCGGTGCCGACCCGGTACGCGGGGCCGCCCGGGCCGCCGGGCAGCGCGCCCCAGCCCAGGGCGCGGACCAGCAGGGCCGTGCCCCAGTGTGCGGGCGTGGCGTCGTGCCCGAACAGCCCGGGGTCGATCTCCCGCATCCGCCGCTCGGCGCCGACCGTCACCTCGGCCACCACGGCGGGCCCGCGCCGTCCGTCCAGCGCCTCCGGGCGCCGGGCCGCCTCGCCCACGGCCTCCACCTCCCGCACCAGCGCGGCCAGCGCGGGCAGGTCGGAGGCCAGCCGGTCCCGTCGGGGGCCGCCGTTGCCGAGGAGCACCTCGCCGGTGGTCCCGTCCAGCAGCACCAGGTCGCCGACGGGGGCGAAGGGGGTGCAGTAGTCCGTCTCCCCGAGGACGAAGAGCCGCTCGGGCCCGGCGGTCGGGAGGGCCTTCAGCGAGCCGCCGCCGAGCACCCGGAAGTCCAGGAACGCCCCGGCCGCCGGCAGCCCCTCCCGCACCAGGAACTCCCGGCTCCCCCCGTGCACCACGCCACCCGGCACCCCGGCCACCCGCACCCACTCCACGTGCCCCGCCCTTCCCCGTTCCGCCCCCTGTCCCACCCGACCCTAGCGGGCCGACCCGACAGCGCAGCCGCCCCTCCGGACCCGCCCCTCCGGACCCGCCAGTCCACACCTGCCTGGACGCCGCCGTCGCCCGACTCCGCGCCCGACTCCGCGCCGAGGGCCACGACATCAAGAACGAGGACGCCACCCGCCTCTCCCCGTTCAAGGACCGGCAGGCACGTCAACTTCCTGGGCCGCTACCTACCGTCCTACGGACGACGATGGGCCTGATCGCGGTGGAGCCTGCGCAGCCGGTCGCGTGGGGTGCGGGGCAGGCCGTCCACTACGCACTGCCAGGAGTGACTGATCATTTCGGCGATCTCCTCGTCGGGGACCGTGCCGTCCAGGTGCACGGTGATCCAGTGCCACCGCGGGCCCTGGTACCCGTACCCGGGGCGTACCGCGGGGTGCTGCTCGTACAGGTGCAGGGCGAGGGCGGCTTCGCACTTCATGCTCAGCCGGTCGGGCTGGGAGGTGTTGGCCGCTGCCAGGGTGGCGAAGATCTTGCCGCCGGTCTTGTAGACGGGCCGGTGCGGGCCCCAGGGCTCTTCCTCACTGACCTCGGGCAGGTCCAGGGCGTATGCCGCGACCTCGTCGGGATTCATTCGGTGTCGTCTTTCGTGCGCGGGTGGGGCAGGTCGCCCGTCGGGACCCGGCCAGGTGCTCCCGTGGGGCGATGCCCCCGGGCCGAGGGGGAGCGCGATCGGCCGGTCCCTCGCCGGACCACGCTCCGAGCCAGGGCGTCCTGAGCCCGGGTCAGGCGTATTTGCCGAGGTCGCTGGCCTGGAGGGCGGCTTGGTCGTTGATGCCGATGACGTAGCCGTCCGGGTCGCGGAAGTAGAAGATGCGCTGGCCGGTGTGGTCGGTGTCGGTGTCCTTGACGATCTCGGCGTGCTGAGCGATGTGGTCGTGCACGCCGTCGAAGTCGTCCACGCCGAGGTAGAACATGCCGGCGAAGCCGATGGGGGTGTCGGCCAGGCTGGGCAGCCAGTTCTTCAGGTCGGCGTTGCTGTAGAGCATGGCGCAGAATCCGCCCCGGTAGAGCAGCATGTGGATGTCGTCGCCGGGGCGTGCGTGCACTCCGGGGGCCGCCGTCCTGGTGAGAGCAGCCGCTGCGAGCGGCTGGGGCCGTCAGCGGGTGCGGCTGGTGCGGCTGGTGCGGAAGGGGTGGCGGGAGGGGTCGAGCAGGACGGTCCCGCGGTTTCGCCCTCCGAAAAGACCGTAATGGCCATATAGGACAGTTAATGTCCTATATGGCTCATGGTGGGGTTGCGCGGGCAGGGGCCGTGGCGCGTGGGTAGCGTCAGGGCCATGGCGTATGACGAGGTGCTGGCGGAGCGGATCCGGGAGCTGCTGGAGGAGGACAGCGAGGTCGTCGCGAAGAAGATGTTCGGCGGACTCGTCTTCACAGTGCGGGGAAACACGGCGGTCGGCGTGGTCGGCGACGAACTGCTGGTACGAGTCGCCCCGGACGACACCCCACAGGCCCTCGCCCAGCCCGGCGCGCGGCCCTTCGAGGTCCGCGGCCGGATCTCGAAGGGCTGGGTCATCGTGGCGGGAGAAGTCCTCGACGACCACGTCCTGGACGACTGGCTGCAACTGGGGCAGAGGGCCGCTGCCGCACTTCCGCCGAAGTGACCCCCTCCGTCCCCGACGCGAGTTCCGGGAGGTGAGCCGGTTCCGCTTCCGCCCCGGGGCTCAGGCGAGTCCGCCCGCCTCGCGGGCCGCCTGCTCCACCCGGTCGTGGTGGGCCCGCCACCACGAAGCGTCGCCGGGGGCCGTGTTGGCGCCGTCGGAGCGCTGGCCGGTGGCGCCGTCGACGAGTTCACGGACCAGGTCGGCGTGGCCGACGTGCCGGTGGGTCTCGGCGATCAGGTGGACGAGTACCCGGTGCAGGGTCTGCTGCGGGCGGTCGCCGAACGGGAGTCGGCCGACGGCGTCCAGCGGCAGCGCCTCGATGGTGGCGTCCGAGTGCGCCCAGACCCGGCGGTAGCGCCCGACGATCTCCTCGGTGCTCTCCTCGGCCCGGGCCCACAGGTCGCCGTTCGGCTCGTCGGTGCCGATGATCCACAGCGGGGTCGGTTCGGGGAAGGGGCGCCCGAAGGTCTCGCCGAGGTACAGCGCCTCGGCTCCGGTGACGTGCTTGACCAGCCCCAGGAGGTTGGTACCGGTGGGCGTGAGCGGTCGCCGGAGGTCGTACTCGGAGAGGCCGTCCAGCTTCCACAACAGGGCGTCGCGGGCGTCCTGGACGTAGATCCGCAGGTCGTTCTTGTCGTTGTTCGCCGTCATGGGATCAGTCTGTTGACCGCCGGGAACCTGTCCATCGGTTTACCCCGGCGGTCCGCGACGGGCGCGGGCCCCGGGGACGCGCTGGGCGGGAACGCCGGTCAGCGCACGACGTCGAAGATCTGCTTCTGCAGGCCGTTGCCGTAGACCTGGTGCTCGACCAGCTCCAGCTTCTGGGCGTCCTTGTCCGTGGCGCTGAACAGGCGCTTGCCCGCGCCGAGCAGCAGCGGGTAGACGAGCAGGTGGTAGCGGTCGATCAGGCCGGCGTCCGAGAGGCTGTGGTTCAGGGCGGCGCTGCCGTGCAGGATGATCGGCCCGCCCTCGGTCTCCTTGAGGGCGGCGACCTGGTCGACCGAGCGCAGGATGGTGGTCTCGCCCCAGTTCGACACCAGGTCGTCCTCGGTGAGGGTGGTGGAGACGACGTACTTCGGCAGCGTCTTGTAGCGGGCGAACTCCGGCATGTCCGGCCAGACCGGGCTGAACGCCTGGTAGCTGACCCGGCCCAGCAGCATCGCGGTGGCCTCCTCCTGCTCCCGCCCCTTGATCTCGTAGGCCTCGGGGAGGAACTCGACGTCCTTGAAGGTCCATCCGGAGTTCCGGTAGCCGGGTTCGCCGCCGGGGGCCTCGACGACGCCGTCGAGCGAGATGAAGGCGGAGCTGATCAGGGTGCGCATGGGTGGTTCCTCGGTTCTCGTGGGTCTGCAGTCTCGTGGGTCTGCGGTTCTCGTGGCTCTGCGGATGCGATGACGGGCGGTGCGTGCGCGTCGGTCGGGCGAGGGTCAGGCGCGGGTCAGGCGAGGAGCCCGGCCAGCCACCGCTGCCAGGCGGCTTCGGCCCCGTCCATCGCGGGCCCGAAGAGGTGGTGGAACATCAGCACCGTTCCCGCGCCGTGGTGGAAGGTGAGGAGCCCGTCGGCGGTGCGGAGTTCGAAGCGTTCGTCGTCCGCCCAGACCACCTCCCCGTCCAGTGCGGGCAGTCCGGCCGGTTCGGCGTGGGTCCGGGCACCCACGGTGACCGGCAGCGGCAGTGACAGTGCGTCGGCGAGGAGGCTGCGGACCTCCGGGTCCGGGCGCCCGCCTCCGGGCGCCGCGGCGAAGACCGGGGTGCCGGTGCTGCCGGGGAAGTGGGTGAGGTACTCGCGGAGCGTGTGCAGGTGGAACGGCCAGCCGCGGCGCAGCGCGTCGTACTCGTCCTGCCAGTCGTCGCCGAGCAGGCCGCTGTGGACGACGCGGAGCACGGTGCTGCCGCCGTCCCGGCCCTCGATCAGGTACTCGAAGGCCATGAACCGGCCGTCCTCGGCGGTGGCCGTGCGGGTGGCCAGGCGCTTGCCGGGCTCGTGGGCGGTGACCACCGCCTCCGTGCGGTGGCCGCCGATCTCCATGCCGGCGGTTCCGCCCTCGCGCGGGTCGAGTTCGTTGCGACCCATGAACCAGGAGTCGAGGCCCGGTCCGGTGGCGATGGCCTCCCAGACCTGTTCCGGGCTCGCCGGGAGGGTCGTCTCCAGCTCGATCTCGAAGGGGTGGGTCACGTCCGGTTCTCCTGGTCGTCTTCGGGCTGCGGCCGGTCGCCTTCGGGCTGGGATCGGTCGCCTTCGGGCTGCGGTCGGTCGTGTTCGGGCTTGGGCGCCGAGGGGATCTGGTGGAGTCCGACGACCACCCGGTGGCTGCGGCCCCCGGGGGCGGACTCGTCGTGGTAGCGGCTGACCAGGGTGGCCACGGCGAGGGACAGTTCCTCGGCGAAGGCCGTCCGGTCGGCGGCGGAGGCGAACCGCACCTGGGCGTCGATGCCGAAGGTGGCGACCCGCCGCCCGGCCCGGGAGGCGCCGGTGAGCAGGGCCCCGACCTCCTGCACCAGCCGGGAGCCCAGGGCGAGCAGCCAGCGGGCGGAGAGCTGGTCGGGGGAGCGGGAGGGGTCGGGGCTCACGGCGGCCAGGACGCTGGGGGAGATCACGTAGGAGGCGGCGGTGGCGCGGTACACCCGTTCGGTGACGTTGCCCTTGCGTCGTTCCTCGGCGAGTTCGACGAGTCCGTGCCGTTCCAGTTCTTTCAGGTGGTAGTTGACCTTCTGTCGGGGCAGCTCCAGCCGGGTGGCCAGCATGGCGGCCGAGCCGGGCTCGGCGAGGGCGGCGAGGATCCGGGACCGGATCGGGTCCAGGGAGGCCTCGGCCGCGGCGGGTTCTTCGATCACGGCGACGTCCAGCACTCCTCCAGCATCCGACCGACAAAAAAATTTGTCAAGGAAAAAAGGGTTGTCGGTCAGCCGAAAGGGCCAAGGGGGCTCCGGCATTCGGCGCATCCGACACGGAGTGTGACGAATGAGGGCGGTGGGGTGGACTTGAATCTTTGCGAACGGATGTTCGATCCTGGGGCTGTGTCCGTTTTCGAACCTGCTTTCGAATCCGCCGCCGAGCAGCCCGAACGCCCCGTGCTGCGGCCGGTGGCGCTCCCGGCTGCCGCGCCCGCCTCCGAGGCGGGGCGGGCGGCCGGGCGAACTGATGGGCAGGCGGACGGGCAGGCGGCCGGGCACGGACTGGTACCGGTGGTGCCCGCCCTGCGCGAGGTGCTGCCGGACGGCGGACTGCGGCGCGGGACGGCGGTGTCGGTGGCGGGCGGGGACGCCGGACTGCTGCTCGCGCTGGCCGCCGGGGTCCGGGAGACCGGGGGCGGCTGGGCGGCCGCGATCGGGCTGCCGGACCTGGGCCTCGCCGCCGCCGAGGGGTACGGGCTGGACCTGCGCCGCCTGCTGGTCGCCGACGACCCGGGGCGGCACTGGCCCGAGGTGGTGTCGGTGCTGGCCGGCGCGGTCGAACTGATCATGCTGCGCCCGGACGGCCCGGTGCCCCCGAAGCTGGCCGCCCGCCTGGCCGCCGTGCTGCGGCGCAGCGGCTGCGTGCTGCTGGTGGCCGGCCCGTGGCCGGGGGCGGCGCTGCGGCTGGGGGTGCGGTCCAGGCGCTGGTTCGGGCTGGGGGACGGCTACGGGCAGCTCGCCGGGCGTCAGGTGGAGGTGGTGGCCGAGGGGCGCGGCTCGGCGGTGCGCGGCCGGACGGCCCGGCTCTGGCTGCCGGACGAGCACGGCGCGGTGCGCCCGGTCCGGGAGCAGGCGCAGCCCCTCGCCGTTCCCCCGGGCCCCGTGGCCGTGCCCGCCGCCCTGCCCGCCGTAGCCGTGCCCGCCCTGCCCGCCGCACCCGAGGCGGCCCCGCTCGTGGCGGCGGTGGTGTGACATGCCGACGACGTCCGACGGCGACCGGACCCCCAGGGTCCTGGTGGTCTGGTGCCCGGACTGGCCGGTGGTGGCCGTCACCGGTGACGACCC
This sequence comes from Kitasatospora sp. NPDC029367, assembly GCF_055569135.1. Taxonomy (NCBI): domain Bacteria; kingdom Bacillati; phylum Actinomycetota; class Actinomycetes; order Kitasatosporales; family Streptomycetaceae; genus Kitasatospora; species Kitasatospora sp. NPDC029367. The sequence continues at coordinate 55,382 of NZ_JBVHYH010000017.1, read as the reverse complement.
GGTGGCCGTGACGGAGGCCGGACGGATCCTCGCCTGCTCGGCGGGTGCCCGGGCCGCCGGGGTGCGGCAGGGGCAACGGCTCAAGCTGGCCCAGCGGCTCTGCCCGGAACTGGAACTGCGCGACCGCGACCCGGAGGCGGAGACCCGCCGCTTCGAGCCGGTGGTCGCGGCGGTGGAGGCGTTCACGCCCCGGGTGGAGGTGATCCGCCCGGGCCTGTGCGCCATCCCGGTGAAGGGTCCGGGCCGCTACTTCGGCGGCGAGGAGGCGCTCGCGACCCTGGTCGGCGCGGCGGTGGCGGACGCCCTCGGGCGACCGCCCGTCCCGGACGCCGTCCCCGGCGCGGTGGCGGTGCCCGCCATGCCCGCCACCACCCCAGGCCCACCCGCCGGATCCACCGAACCTGCCGAAGCCGCTGGATCCATCGAACGCACCACCGAACCGATCGAGCCCACCACCCCGACCGCCCCCCACGCCCGGATCGGCGTCGCCGACGGCCTGTTCGCCGCCGTGCTCGCCGCCCGCGCCGGGGTGCTGGTGCCCGCCGGCCGTACGGCGGAGTTCCTCGCCCCCTACCCGGTGGCCGCGCTGGGCGACGAGGCGCTGGCCGAGCTGCTGGGGCGGCTCGGCCTGCCCACCGTCGGGGCCTTCGCCGGGCTGCCGCCCGAGGCGGTCGCGGACCGCTTCGGCCCGACCGGGACGGTCGCGCACCGGCTGGCCCGCGGCCTGCAGCCGCGCCCGCTGGTGCCGCGCGACGAGGAGCCGGACCTCGCCGTCGAGCAGCGCTTCGACCCGCCGGAGCGGTCGGCCGAGCCGCTGGTGTTCGTCGCCCGCACGCTGGCCGAGCAGCTGCACCGGCGGCTGGCCGGGGCCGGGCTGACCTGCCGCCGGGTGGCGGTCGAGGTGGCCTGCGCGGACGGTCGGACGGCCTCCCGGCTGTGGCGGCACGAGGGCCGGCTGTCCGCGACGGCGCTGGCCGAACGGGTCCGCTGGCAGCTCCAGGCCTGGCAGGGCATGGGCACCTTCGCCGCCGGCCACGGCGATCGAGAGGGCTTCGCCCTGCTCCGCCTCGCCCCCGACGGCCTCTCCCCGGACCAGGGCCGCCAACTCGCCCTGTGGGGCCAGGCCGTCGCGGACGACCGGGTGGAGCGCGCGGTGGCCCGGGTGCAGTCGGTGCTCGGGCACGCCGGGCTGCGCCGGATCGAACCGGCCGGCGGTCGCGGCCCGGGCGAGCAGCAGGTCCGGGTGCCGTGGGGCGAGCCGTACGAGGCGGCAGCCGCGGCGGAGGCGCCCTGGCCGGGGCGGCTGGCGGAGCGGTCGGCGGACCTCTGGCCGGCCGTGGTGCTGCGCGAGCCGGCGCCGGTACGGGTGCTGGACGAGGCCGGCCGGCCGGTCACGGTGGACGGCCGGGCGGGGGTGTCGGGTCGGCCGGCCCTGGTCGTGACCCGGGGCGGCGAGGAGCGGGTGGCGGCCTGGACCGGGCCCTGGCCGGCGGTCGAGTACTGGTGGGACCAGTCGCTCGCCCGCCGCCGGGCGCGGTTCCAGGTGGTGGTGGACGGCGGTCGGGCGCTGCTGCTCACCGTGGAGGGGGGTGCGTGGTACCTGGAGGCCGGCTACGACTAGCGGCCCGAAGGCCCGAAGGCCCGTGGCAGGGGGGGCAAGGGGGCAGGACCAGTACGAGAACGACGAAGGCAACCCCGATGGGCTTCACCAGCCACCCCACCGTCCCGTGGAGCGAACTGCACCGCCGGCTGACCGGCGCCGCGCCGGACCGCACGGTCGTCCCGCTGCGCCGCCCCGCCGAGGAAGCCCGCGCCGAACAAGCCCGCGCCAAGGAAGCCCCCACCGCGGAACCCCCCACCGAGGAACCCCCTGCCGTAAAGCCCGGAGGCCCAGCCCCCGCCGAACCCTGGGCCGAACTGCACGTCCACTCCGCTTTCAGCTTCCTGGACGGCGCCAGCGACCCGGAGGACCTGGTCGCCGAGGCGGCCCGGCTGGGCGTGGAGACCCTGGCGATCACCGACCACGATGGCCTGTACGGAGCGGTCCGGCTCGCCGAGGCGGCCCGGGGAACGGGCGTGGCCACCGTGTTCGGCGCCGAGCTGACGATCAGTCACAAGAGTGCCACCGAACACCTGTTGGTCCTCGCCCGCGACCCGGCCGGCTACCGCCGCCTCTCCGCCGCGATCGCCGCCGCCCAACTGGCCGGCGGCGCCAAGGGCCGCCCGGCGTACGACTTCGCCGCGCTCGCCGAGGCGCACGACGGCCACTGGGCGGTGCTCACCGGCTGCCGCCTCGGCCGGGTCCCGGCGGCCCTCGCGACCGGCGGGGCGGAGCGGCGACTGCGCACCCTCACCGAGGCGTTCGGCCGCGAGAACGTGTACGTCGAGCTGATCGACCAGTGGCTGCCCGGCGACGACCGGCGCAACGACGCCCTCGCCGCGCTCGCCGGAGAACTGCGACTGCCCGTCGTCGCCTCCACCAACGCCCACCACGCCGGCCCCGCCCAGGGCCGGCTCGCCCAGAGCCTGGCCGCCCTGCACGAGCGCCGCACGCTCCAGGAGGCGGCCGGCTGGACCAGGGCCTCCGGCACCGCGCACCTGCGCTCGGGCCGGGAGATGGCCGCCCGGCTGGCCCGCTTCCCCGGCGTGCGGCAGGCCACCGCCGAACTCGGCCGGGCCTGCGCCTTCGACTTCACCAAGCTGGACCCGGAACTGCCCGGCTACCCCGTCCCCGAGGGGGAGACCGAGATCGGCCACCTGCGCGCCCTGGTCGCGGCCGGCGGCCCGGCCCGCTTCGGCCCCGGCAACGCCGCCGCCCGCCGCCAGCTCGCCAAGGAACTCGACGTGATCGAGGACCTCGACCTGGCCGGCTACTTCCTGATCGTGCACGACATCGTGGACTTCTGCCGGAGCCAGGACATCTGGTGCCAGGGCCGCGGCTCGGCCGCCAACTCGGCGGTCTGCTACGCCCTCGGGATCACCGCCGTCGACCCGATCCACTACAAGCTGCTGTTCGAGCGCTTCCTGTCCACCGCCCGGGACGGCCCGCCCGACATCGACCTGGACATCGAGAACCGCCGCCGCGAGGAGGTCATCCAGTACGTCTACCGCCGCTACGGGCGCGAGCACGCCGCTCAGGTCGCCAACGTGATCACCTACCGGCCCCGGTTGGCGATCCGCGACGCCGCCCGGGTGCTCGGCTACCCGCAGGGGCAGGTGGACGCCTTCAGCCGGCAGACCGACTTCCGCTCCGCCCCCGGCGAGGACGCCGTCATCCCCGCCGACGTGCTCTCGCTCGCCGCCCAACTCCACGGCCTGCCACGCCACCTGGGCATCCACTCGGGCGGCATGGTGCTCACCAAGGAGCCGATCGGGGAGATCTGCCCGACCGAGTGGGCGCGGATGCCCGGGCGTTCCGTCCTCCAGTGGGACAAGGAGTCCACCGCGGGCGCCGGGCTGGTGAAGATCGACCTGCTCGGCCTCGGGATGCTCGCCGCGCTGCACGACGCCTGCGACCTGATCGAGCAGCACCACGGCCTGCGCTACGACCTGGCGACCATCCCGGGCGACGACCCGGGCGTGTACGCGATGCTGCGCCGCGCCGACACCGTGGGCGTCTTCCAGGTCGAGTCCCGGGCGCAGATGGCCACCCTGCCCCGGCTCAAGCCGGACCACTTCTACGACCTGGTGGTCGAGGTCGCGCTGATCCGCCCCGGCCCGATCCAGGGCGGCTCCGTCCACCCGTACCTGCGCCGCCGCGCCGGGGTGGAGCCGCCCGGCTGCCCGCACCCGCTGATGGAGAACGCCCTCGGCAAGACCCTCGGGGTGCCGCTGTTCCAGGAGCAGATGATGCAACTCGCCATCGACTGCGCCGGGTTCACGCCCGCCGAGGCCGACCGGCTGCGCCAGGCGATGGGCGCCAAGCGCTCGCACGAGCGGGTCGCCCGGCTGCGCGACCGGCTGCTCACCGGGATGGCCGAGCGCGGCATCCCGCCCGAGGTCGCCGAGGACGTCTACGGCAAGATCGAGGCCTTCTCCAACTACGGCTTCCCGGAGTCGCACGCGATCAGCTTCGCCTACCTGGTGTACGCCAGCGCCTGGCTCAAGTACCACTTCCCGGCGGCCTTCACCTGCGCCCTGCTGGCCAACCAGCCGATGGGCTTCTACTCGCCGCTCAGCCTGGTCGCGGACGTCCGCCGGCACGGCGTACGGGTGCGCGGAGTGGACGTCAACGCCAGCGGGCCGCGCCCCACCCTGGAGCCGTACCGGGGCCCGACCCCCGCGCCGCCGCTGACCGCCGGCCGTCCCCAACCGGCCATCCGGCTCGGCCTGGAGACGGTGCGCGGCATCGGCACCCCGCAGGCCGAGCTGATCGCGACCGGGCAGCCGTACGCCGACCTGGAGGACTTCGCCCGCCGCACCGGCCTGCCCGCGCCCGTTCTGGAGGCGCTGGCGACGGCCGGGGCCTTCGACTGCTTCGGGCTGACGAGGCGTCAGGCGCTGTGGGCAGCGGGCGCGTTCGCCGGGATCTCGGCCGAACTGCTCCCCGGCACCACGCCCGGCACCGAGGCACCGGAACTGCCCGGGATGAGCCCGGTCGAGGAGACCATCGCCGACCTGTGGGCCACCGGCACCTCCGCCACCAGCCACCCGCTCCAGCACCTGCGCGCCCACCTGGACCGCGGCGGCGCGCTCAGCGCCGCCCAACTCCCGGACGTGCCACCGGGAACGGCCGTGGTGGTCGGCGGCCTGGTCACCCACCGTCAGCGCCCGCCGACGGCCGGCGGGGTGCTCTTCCTCAGCCTGGAGGACGAGACCGGCCTGATCAACGTGATCTGCAACCGCCCGGTCTGGGAGTCCCAGCGCCGCACCGCCCTGGACCGGGCGGGCCTGCTGGTGCACGGCCACATCGAACGCGACCGCGGTGCCACCAACCTGATCGCCACCCGCCTCACCCCGCTGCGGATCGGCCTGTGAGGCCTCGGACACGTCCCAGGTCCGCCCGGTCGTGCTCAGTCCGGGTAGCGCACCAGCCCGCTCAGGTCCAGGTCGAAGTCGAACGGCTCGGGAATGCGCATGCTGTCCCCGAACTTCCGGTCGTGCCGCACGTGGTAGCGGTCGTGGTTCGGTTCGGAGAACAGCGTGACCGTGCCCTCCCGCGGATCGATGATCAGGTAGAGCGGGACGCGCATCACCGCGTAGTCGCGGAGCTTGTCCACCCAGTCGTTCCCCGCGTTGGAGGGCGACACCACCTCGACCGCGATGAGGGCTTCCTCGGCGGGAGTGGTGTTGCCTTCCCGAGTGAAGGAGGCGATCGGAAGATAGGTCAGATCGGGGGAGCGCTCCTTCGTCACGTCGAGGGTGGTCAGCGCACTGTTGCCGCTGAAACCGTAGTCGTCCGGGACGCGGCGCTCGAACTGCCGCTGGACGAGTCCGAGGTTCAACTGGTGAATGTTGGGTGGAGTCGTCTGCATGACCAACATGTCGCCGGACCATTCGACCCGGACGCCTTCGGGGGCCGTGCGCAGCACCTCCTCGACGAAGTCGCGGTGCCGCTCGTAGAAGCTCATGGTGCCTGCTCCGGTCTGTGCGTTCGGCCGCCTCGCAGTCTATGCGCGAAACCACCCCGGGCCGTTCAGGCGCCGGGGGCCGGCTGCCGCCCCTTGCCGGGAGGGCCGGCGAAGGCCTGGGCGATCGGCAGCCAGATGGTGGCGATCGGGCCGGTGGCGGTCAGGGCGAGGTCGTCGCGGTGGCGGCGCTGGGTGACCAGGAGGCAGAAGTCCAGGGCGGGACCGGTCACCACGTCCATCGCGTCCGTGGGGCCGAAGGCCCACGAACCCCCGTCGGGCGCGGTCAGTTCGAGCCGCACCGGGCGCTCCGGGGCGGGCAGGCCGTGCGCCGCGAAGGCGAAGCCGAGGGTGCGCAGGCCCAGGTGGGCGATGTGCCGCAGCCGGTCGGTGGGTTCCCGGGTCGCGCCCAGCGCGTCCGCGACGTCCTGGCCGTGCGCCCAGGTCTCCATCAGCCGGGCGGTGGCCATCGAGGCGGGCTTCATCGGCGGGCCGAACCAGGGCAGCCGGACGTGGGCGGGGGCGGCGGCCAGGGCGGCCTGCACCTGCGCCCGGCCGGCCCGCCAGCGGGCGAGCAGGGCGGCTGGTTCGGCGGCCGCGCCCTCCCGGGCACCCTCCTCGACCGGATCGGCGCCGGCGGCCAGCAGCTGGGTGAAGCGGCCGCCGAGCGAGGCGGTGAAGTTCTCCGGGTCGCGGGCGGCCAGTGCCGTCCAGTCGTCGGTCCAGGCCAGGTGGGCGATCTGGTGCGCGACCGTCCAGCCCTCGGCCGGGGTGGGCGCAGCCCAGTCCGCGGCCGACAGTCCGGCCACCAGCGCGTCCAGGACGGCGCTCTCGGCCCGCAGGTCGGCCAGCAGGCCGTGCAGGACGTCGCCCGCGGCGCCCGGGGTGTTCGGGTCGGTCATCGGTTCTTTCCTCCGGTCCGGGCGGTTACCACTCGTCCACTACTCGTCGGTAGCCCCGCGGCGGCACCCTACGCCCCGACCGGCGTCGGCGCCCGCCACTCCACGGAACACGCACGTCAGGACTCTCGCCTCCGCTCGCACCGCGTGTGACAATTCCGCGATGACCAGGGCTGCGGACCCCCTCACCGCCGTGCCGGACGGCGCCCCCGACCACCCCTCCCACCCCTCTCACCCCTCCCACCCCGAGTACGCCGGCCGTCCGGAGCACCCCGACGACCCCGAACTCGCCGCCCGCGCCGCCGAGCTGGTGCGCCGCGCGGTGCTCGGTGACCTCGCCCGCCGGGTGGTGGCCGAGTGCGGCGCCGACGTCGGCCTGGTCGGCGTGCCCGAGCCGCTGCCCGGCAGCCGCCCCGGCAGCGCGGGCATGGTGCTGCGCCACTGGGCCGGCACCCGGGCGGACCTGCTGCACGACGTGCCGGTCCCGGCCGGTCTCGGCCTCGGCGGCCGGGCGCTCGCCGAGCGCGCGCCCACCTGGGTGTCCGACTACCGTGCGGCCACGACCATCTCGCACCAGTACGACGCGGCCGTGGCCGCCGACGACCTGTACGCGATGCTCACCGTCCCGCTGCTGGACGGCGACACCGTGCACGGCGTGGTGTACGCCTCGCTGCGCACCGTCGTCCCGTTCGGGGACGTCCGGATCTCCGCCGTCGGCCGGCTGGCGGCGACGGCCGCCCGGGCGCTCGCCGGGGCGGCGGCCTGGAACCGTACGAAGCCCGAACCGGTGGCGCCCGCACGGCCGTTGACCCGGCGCGAGCACGAGGTGCTGCGCTGGGCGGCGACCGGCCGGACCAACCCGGAGATCGCCGCCCACCTGGGCCTGACCTGCAACACCGTGACCGGCTACCTCAAGTCCGCGATGCACAAGCTCGGCGTCCGCAACCGGACCGAACTCGCCCTGGCGGCCCGCGCCTCGGGCCTCGTCGGCTGAGGGCGGACGTCAGTTGACCTGGCGCTCCCGCCCGCTCCAGTACGGCTCGCGGAGCCGGAACTTCTGCAGCTTCCCGGTGGCCGTGCGCGGCAGCTCGGCCCGGAACTCCACCGAGGTGGGCGACTTGTAGCCGGCCAGCCGCTGCTTGCAGTGCGCGATCAACTCCGCCTCGGTGACGGCCGCCCGGTCCTCCCGGAGCACCACCAGGGCCTTCACCGTCTCGCCCCACTTCTCGTGCGGCACCCCGATCACCGCGACCTCGGCCACCGCCGGGTGGCCGTACAGGCAGTCCTCCACCTCGATCGAGGAGACGTTCTCCCCACCGCTGATGATGACGTCCTTCTTCCGGTCCGAGATGGACAGTTGGCCGTCGGTGAGGGTGCCGCCGTCGCCGGTGTGGAACCACTCGTCCCGCAGCGCCTCGGCGGTCGCCTCCGGCTGCCGCCAGTACCCGTCCAGCACGGTGTTGGAGCGCACCAGCACCTCGCCCTGGGCGTCGACCCGCAGCTGGGTGCCGAGCGCGGGGGCGCCGGCCTGCACCAGCTTCTCGGCCCGTTCGGCGGCCGGCAGGGTGTCCCACTCGGCACGCGAGCGGTTGACCGTGACGATCGGCGCGGTCTCGGTCAGGCCGTAGAGCTGCATGAACTCCCAGCCCAGCTGCTCCTCGACCTGCTGTACCACCGAGGTCGGCGGCGGGGCGCCGGCCACGATCATCCGCACCCTGTCCCGGCCGGGCACCGGGCCGTCCCAGTCGGCGGCCGCGTCCAGCACCATCTGCACCACGGCGGGCGCGCCGGACAGGAAGGTCACCCCGTGCCGCTCGACCCGGCGCAGGATCTCGGCGCCGTCCACCTTGCGCAGCACGATGTGCCGGGCGCCGAGTCCGGTGAGCGAGAACGGCAGGCCCCAGCCGTTGGCGTGGAACATCGGCAGGGTGTGCAGGTACACGTCCCGGTCGTTCGCGCCGTAGTGCAGGCCCATCAGCGTCGCGTTCAGCCACACGTTGCGGTGGGTGAGCTGAACGCCCTTGGGGCGGGCGGTGGTTCCGCTGGTGTAGTTGATGGTCGCGGTGTCGTTCTCGGAAACGGCGTACCGGCGGGGCGCGTTGTCGAAGTCGTACAGCAGCGCGTCACTGTCCGCGCCGAGCACGAACTTGTGCTCGGCCACCACCCCGTGCAGGGCGTCGGCGAGTTCGGGGTCGACCAGCAGCACGGAGGCGCCGCTCTGCTCGACGATGTACGCGACCTCCTCGGCCCGCAGCCGGAAGTTGACCGGCACCAGTACCCGGCCGTACCCGCTCACCCCGAAGAAGGAGGTGAGCAGCCGGGCCGAGTTGTGCGAGACGATCGCGACCCGTTCGCCCGGGCCGACGCCGAGCCGGTCCAGCCCGGCGGCCTGGGCCCGGGCGAGTTCGGCGACCCGTCGGTAGCTCAGCTCGCCCCAGGATTCGGCCGGTTGCACCGGCTCGTCGACGATGCCGACCCGGTCGCCGTAGACCAGCTCGGCGCGGTCGAGGAAGTCCATCGCGGAGAGTGGAATCTGCATGCGCCCACTGTGCTATCCCGCGCGCCCGCTGCACACCCCCGATCGGGGGTGTCACCCGTTCGAACGCAGCCGCTCGGCCGTCGTCAGCGCCGCGAGCAGCCGGTCCCGGGCCTCGGTCTGGGCGGCGATCCGGCGTTCCAGCGCGGCCAGCCGCTCCCGGACGATCTCCAGCACCTGCTCGGACGGCGGGCGGGACAGCACGTCCCCGTCCAGGCAGCCGAGCAGGGGCCGGAGGTCCTCCATGGTGAGCCCGGCGGCGACCAGGGCGCGGATGTTGCGGACCCGCGGGACGGCCGAATCCCGGTACTCCCGGTAGCCGTTGGCCGCCCGCTCGGAGTCGATCAGCCCGGCCTGCTCGTAGTGCCGCAGCGCCCGGGCGGTACTGCCCGTCCGCCGTGCCAGTTCACCGATCCGCACCGCCGCCCCGCCCCGTTCCTGCTCCGCCGCATCCCTGTTGCGCCGCGTCCGTCCCTGGTCCGTCCGGTCAGGCCACCAGCGCGCCCCCGTCGACGGACAACACTACGCCGGTCACGAACGAGGCCTGCGGCGAGGCGAGTCGGGTGATCGCCCAGGCCACCTCGGCGGGTCGGCCGATCCGGCCGAGCGGGGTGATCCCCAACTGCCACTCGCGGATCGCCGCCGACTGCTCGGGGCTGAACCCGGAGTGCTCGCCGATCGGGGTGTCGATCGCCCCGGGCGCCACCGCGACCACCCGGATCCCGCGCGGAGCCAGTTCCACCGCCCAGCTGCGGGTGATCGTCTCCAGCGCCGCCTTGCCCGCCGCGTACACCGAGTTGGTCGGCCAACCGCGCTGCCCGACGGCCGTGCTGACGTTGACCACCACGCCCCGGGTGGCGGCCAGGGCGGGCACCGCGGCCTGCCCGAGCAGCACCGGGGCGACCAGGTTGGTGGCCAGCAGCGCTTCGATCCCGGGCCGGTCGAAGTCGCCCAGGGCCTGCCCGCTCCGCACGATGCCGGCGTTGTTCACCAGCACGTCGAGCCGCCCGTACCGCTCCAGGGCCGTTCCGACGATGGTCTCCGCGGCGTCCGCTCCGGTGACGTCGGCGACCAGCGGCTCGATCAGGCCCGGGTGCGCCTGCGCCGTCTCCGCCAGCGGCCCGGGGCGCCGCCCGACCGCCACCACCCGGGCGCCCTCGGCCGCGAAGGCCCGCGCGGTCTCCCGCCCGATCCCCGTCCCGGCCCCGGTGACCACCACGACCCGACCCGCTCCGGCTGCTTCGTTCGCTTCGCTCATGGGGGAAGTCTCCGACCCTGCCGCCAGCGTCAGGGTCAAGCCGCAACCGTCGAGCAGCAACCGTCGAGCACCGGCTGTTCGTCCGTCAGGAAGATCGCGACGCGGTTCCGAACCCACGGGGAGAGCACCCATGAGCCACCACCGACCCGACCCGGCCCTGACCACCTTCCCGACGGCGGACGGCCTGCTGCTGCGCCCCTTCGAGGACGCCGACGCGCCGGCCCTGATCGAGGCCTACCGGGACGGGACGCTGCGCCGGTTCAGCCGGACCTGGCCGGACGACCCGGAGCGGGCCGCGTACTGGCTGGCCGTGCAGCGCGAGGGCCGGGCGAACGGCACCCGGTACGCCTTCGCCGTGGTCGAGGACGGCGGGCTGGTCGGCAATGGCGGGCTGGTCGGCAACGTGGTGCTCAAGCGCGGTGCCCCGGGCGGGGAGCGGGCCGAGGTCGGCTACTGGACGGTGGCCGCGGCGCGCGGCCGGGGCGTCGCGCCGCGCGCAGTGGAGGCGCTCACCGTCTGGGCCTTCGAGGCCTTCGCCGGGGACGGCCTGCTCCGGATCGACCTGCTGCACGAGGGGGACAACGAGGCCTCCTGCCGGGTCGCGGAGAAGAGCGGCTACGCGTTCACGGAGATCGTCCCGGCCTTCCCGCCGTACCCGTCGGACGGTCACCGGCACTGCCGGAAAAGGCTGGACACGACCGAACGGCACAGGTCAGAGTGAGCGCATGGCTTCTCTGGTGCGTCATGTGACGATCGACTGCGCAGACCCGTTCGCCCTCGCGGACTTCTGGGCGAAGGTGCTGGACGGCACCGTCGGCGAGGACGACAACCCGGGTGACCCGGAGGCGGTGGTGGACTCCGCCGGTGCCTCGCTGCTGTTCATCCAGGTGCCCGAGGGCAAGACGGTGAAGAACCGGGTCCACCTGGACCTCCAGCCGCAGGACCGCAGCCGTGACGAGGAGGTCGAGCGCCTGCTCGCCCTGGGCGCCACGGTGGTGTCGGACCAGCGCCGCCCGGACGGCACCGGCTGGGTCACCATGGCGGACCCGGAGGGCAACGAGCTGTGCGTCGAGCGCAGCCAGGCCGAGCGCATCGCCACCGGCGCGTCCTGAACCCGCCGGGGCACCTGAACCCGCCGGGGCCCTGAACCCACCAGCGCGTCTGAACCCGCCGGGGCGTCCTGCGCGGGCGGCCGTTCGCACTTCCGTCCGATAATCGACCTGTCTGAGGCCAGTGACAAGCGAGGCCACCCTCCGAGCACCAGGCAGGTACCCCATGGCCAGAATCGCCGTGATCGGCGCCAACGGCAGCATCGGCAGCGCCGTCGTCGCGGAGGCGGAGGCCCGCGGGCACGAGGTCACCGCCGTGGTCCGCGAGCCGGACCGCTACCGGGGCACCGCCGCCCGGGTGGAGCGCGGCGACGTGCTGGACCCGGCCGACGTGGCCCGGGTGGCGGCCGGCCAGGACGTCCTGGTGAGCGCCGTCGGCGGCGGCGACGGCCCGGGCCACCTGGCGTTGATCGAGCCCGCCGCCCGTTCCCTGGTCGAGGGCCTGCGGGCGCTCGCCGACGGCGCCGCGCCCCGGCTGATCGCGGTGGGCGGCGCGGGCGGCCTGGAGACCGCCCCGGGCGTGCGGGTCTGGGACACCCCGGGCCTGCCGGAGCCGCTCCTGCAGATCATGCACGCCCACGGCGAGGCGCTGGACTACTACCGGACCGTCTCCGACGTCCGCTGGACGGTGCTCAGCCCGGCCGCCGAGATCGGCCCGGGGGAGCGGACCGGTCGCTACCGGACGGGCCTGGAGCAGCTGCTCACCGATGCCGAGGGGCAGAGCCGGATCTCGGTGCCGGACTTCGCGGTCGCCCTGGTGGACGAGATCGAGCAGCCCGAGCACATCGGCGAGCGCTTCACCTGCTGCTCGCTGTAGCGCCGGCTCACCCGTTCAGCCCAGCTGGACGGACCGCTTGGCCAGTCCCATCCAGAACCCGTCGATCACGCTGCGCTGGCTGCCGAGGTCGGCCTCGCCGGCGCCGAGGGTCACGAACAGCGGCGCGAAGTGCTCGGTGCGCGGGTGGGCGAGTCGCCCGGCCGGGGCCTTGTGCTCGAAGTCGAGCAGCGCGTCCACGTCCTGGGCGTCCAGCGCGCGCCTGCCCCAGTCGTCGAACTCGGCCATCACCGAGCTGATCCGGCCTTCCCTGCTGAGCGCCCGCAGGTTGTGGGTGAAGAAGCCACTGCCGATGATCAGCACGCCCTCGTCGCGCAGCGGGGCGAGCCGGCGGCCGATCTCCAGCAGGCGTTGCGGGTCCAGGGTGGGCAGGGAGATCTGCAGCACCGGGACGTCGGCCTCCGGGAACATCTCCACCAGTGGCACGTACGCGCCGTGGTCGAGCCCGCGGTCGGGGATGTCCTGGACGGGCGTGCCGGGGGCGCGCAGCAGCTTGCGCACGCGCTCGGCCAGCTCGGGCGCGCCGGGGGCGGCGTACCGGACGGCGTAGTAGTGCTCGGGGAAGCCCCAGAAGTCGTAGACCAGCGGGACGGTGGTGACGGCGCCGACGGCCAGCGGGGCCTCCTCCCAGTGGGCGGAGACCATCAGGACGGCCCTGGGCCGGGGCAGGTCGGCGGACCAGGCGGCCAGCTGGCCCGGCCAGATCGGGTCGTCGGCGAGCGGCGGCGCGCCGTGCGAGAGGTACAGGGCGGGCATGCGCTCGGGGGCCGCGGTGCTCAAGGCGTCCTCCTCAAGGGGAACGAGTGGGTAGTTCAAATTTGAACCTCTACTTCGGGACGGTACACCTTCGTTCGAATTTGAACAACAGGAGTAGGCTTCACCCCATGTCCTCACTGAACGAACCCCGCTGGCTCGACCAGGACGAGATGGCCGCCTGGCGGGGCTTCGTCGTCGCGAGCAACCTGCTCAACCGGCGGCTGGAGCGCCAGCTCAAGGACGACTCCGGCCTCTCGCACCAGCAGTACGAGATCCTGGTGCACCTGTCCGCCGCCCCCGGCGACTCGCTGCGGATGACCGAACTCGCCGACAAGCTGGTCACCTCCAAGAGCGGCCTGACCTACCAGGTCACCCAACTGGAGCGGATGGGCCTGGTCGGCCGCCGCTCCTGTCCCAGCGACGTGCGCGGCGTCATCGCCGAACTCACCGACCAGGGGCGGGAGACGCTCCGCCAGGCCGCCCCCGGCCATGTCGCCCTGGTGCGCGAGCTGCTGATCGACGTGCTCACCCGCGAGCAGCTCGCCGTCCTCGCCGAGGGCCTGGGCGCGGTCAGCGCCCGCCTGCGCCAGGACGACACGCCCTAACCGTCCCCCGTCCGGGCCCCGGTCGCCCCCTGGCCGTCACCCCCGAGTCCGGCCGCCCGCTCCAGCAGCAGCTCCCGCTCCCGCTCGTTGCGGGTCAGCCCCGCCGCCCGCTCGAACTCCGCCCGGGCCTGCGCCGTCCGCCCCAGCCGGGCCAGCAGGTCGCCCCGTACGCTCGGCAGCAGGTGGTAGTCGCGCAGCGCCGGCTCCGCCGCCAGCGCGTCCACCAACTCCAGGGCGGCGGCCGGGCCCCGGGTCATCGAGACGGCCACCGCCCGGTTCAGCGCCACCACCGGCGAGGGCGTCAGCACCAGCAGCCGGTCGTACAGCGCGGCGATCGTCGCCCAGTCGGTGTCCTCGTAGCGCCGCGCCCTGGCGTGGCAGGCGGCGATCGCGGCCTGCACCGAATACGGCCCGCCGCCCGCCCGCCCGAACGCCTCGAAGCCGCGCCGGATCAGCAGTCCGTCCCAGCGCGCCCGGTTCTGCTCGGCCAGCAGCACCGGCCGCCCGTCCGGCCCGGTGCGGGCGGCCGCCCGGGAGGCCTGGAACTCCAGCAGCGCGGCCAGCCCGTGCGCCTCCGGCTCCCCGGGCACCAGCGCGGCCAGCACCCGGGCCAGCCGCAGGGCGTCCTCGCACAGCTGCGGGCGCAGCAGGTCGTCCCCGGCGGTGGCCGAGTACCCCTCGTTGAAGATCAGGTAGATGACCTCCAGCACCGAGGACAGCCGCTGCGCCCGGTCCTCGCCGTACGGCACCTCGAACGGCACGTCCGCCTTCGCCAGCGTCCGCTTCGCCCGGACGATCCGCTGGGCCACCGTCGCCTCCGGCACCAGGAAGGCGCGGGCGATCTCCGGGGTGGTCAGCCCGCCCAGCAGCCGCAGGGTGAGCGCGATCCGTGCCTGCGCCGACAGCACCGGGTGGCAGGTGGTGAAGATCAGCCGCAGCAGGTCGTCGTCGATGTCATCCGGGCCGGACGGCTCCGCCGGCTCCGGTGCGTCCTCCAACGACCGCCCCACCTCGGCGAGTTTGCGGGCGTAGACCTCCCGGCGGCGCACCAGGTCGACCGCCCGTCGTTTGGCGGTGGCCGTCAGCCAGGCGCCCGGGTTGTCCGGCACGCCGTCGCGGGGCCACTGCTCCAGCGCGGCCACCAGGGCGTCCTGGGCCAACTCCTCCGCGAGGCCGACGTCCCGGACGATCCGCGCGGCCGCGGCGATGATCCGCGCGGACTCGATCCGGAACGCCGCCTCGACGACCGCCGTCGCCTCCCTCTCCGTCACGGCCACCCATCAGAGCAGCCGGAGCGGCGGGAGGCAACGAACGCCGCGGTCCTCACCTGGCGAGGCCCTTACTGCGGGGGCTGCGGCATCTCCTCGATCTGCCGGACCTCCGCCTCGACCTGCCAGTGCGCCGGGTGGGTCTGCAGGAAGCGGCGGGTCCACTCCAGTGCCTCCGCCTTGTCCTTGCACTGCAGGATCGCGTACCCGCCGACGACCTCCTTGGTCTCGGTGAACGGCCCGTCGGTGTAGCCGATCTTCCCGTCGGTCCAGCTCACCCGGGTGCCCTGGGCGGTCGGGGTCAGCCCGGCGGTCTCCAGCATCACCCCGGCCCTGGTGATCTCCTCGAACAGTGCCCCCATCCGCTGCTCGAACCCGGGGTCGGGCTCCCAGCCGTCCCGGCCCTTCTCGTCGATCCGGACCAGTGTCATGAAGCGCGGCATGGTGACTCCTCGGTCGTGCGGGCGGGGCCGTTCCCCGCCGCTCACCCCTGCGTCGATCGGGCCGGCGCCGGATCGACATCCGCCGGGAGGAATCTTCGAAGAATCTTTCCGCCGATTCCCCGGGTGCGGTCCGCGGGTCCCAGCGCCCCCGGGTCTCATCGCCCCGCTGCCCCCGGCGCGCACAGCAGTGCCGCGCGCAGGTCGGTCCGGTCCCGGAGCCGGGCCAGGTTGCGGCCGGTCAGCTCCTCGATCCGGCGGATCCGGTAGTGGACGGTGTTGACGTGGATGTGGAGCTGCTCGGCCGTCCGCGCCCAGGAGCCGTCATGGTCCAGGAACACCGCCAGGGTGCCGAGCAACGAGACGCCGTTCTCGGCGTCGTGGGCGGTCAGCGGGGCCAGCAGCCGGGCGTGGAAGGCGGCCGTCACCTCGGGCGGGATACCGCGCAACAGCCCGTCCAGGGAGTCCAGTTCGGCAGTGCTGGCGATCGGGCCGGTGGCGCCCGCCAGCACGTATCGGGCCTGCACCAGGGCCGCCCGCAGCGCCTGGGGGGTGGCCGGGGCGGCCGGACCGACGCCGATCCGCAGGGTGTGCCGGCCGGTCAGCCGGGCCTGGAGGGCGGGCCGGGCCCGGCGCAGCCGTTCGGCGACCCGCTCGGCGGGTGCGGCCACCAGCCCCGAGGTGAGCCCGGCGCGGTCGGTGCCCGCCGCGTACGGGGCGTCCAGCGGGTGCAGCGCCTCGGCCAGCGCGTGTGCCGCCCAGTCGGCCGGGGCCTCGTCGCCGGCCCGGCCGGGCTCGATCCGCGCGGTGACCGCCACCAGCGGGCCGGTCTCGGCCAGGCCGCAGGCGGCGAGCGGTTCGGCGAGTCCGGCGTCGTCGGCCAGCGCGTCCAGCAGCCGTCCGGCGGCCCGCCGCCGGGTGCCCGCCACGGCCCGGGCGCGGGCGGCGAGCGGGGCGAGCAGCTCGGCGAGGCCCTGGAGCGCCGGTTCCACGGCGGGGGTGTGCGGGTGGGCGCGCAGCCGCCAGCCGTCGAACGGGGAGCCGTCCTGCGGGCCGACCGGCAGCCCGGGCCCGCCGCGGCCGGTGGCCGGCGCGGGCTGGGGCGGGCCGGCCACCGGGCGGCCGCCGGCGGTGCCGATCGAGCACTCGGGCAGCCCGAGCCGGCCGACCGCGTGGGCCAGCACCTGCCCGGGCGCGGCCTCGGTGCGGACCAGGTCGAGCAGTTCGCTCCGGACGGTCTCCGGGATCGCGGCGGTGTCCTGCGCCCCGGCCCGCAGGTCGCCCCAGAGCCGCAGGTAGACCCGGTCGGTGACGGCCCGGAAGCTCACCCCGGCGGGCACCGCGAGCAGCGGGATGGCGTGGGTGCGGCAGGCCTCGGCCAGGCCGTCCGGGATGCTGCCGTGGGTGCCCTCGCCGGCCAGCAGGGCGGCCACGCCGGCGCTGCGCAGCGCGGTGGCGAAGCGCAGCGCGCCGGAGGCGTCGGCGGGCTGCCACCAGACCAGGCCGGTGAGCACGAGTTCGCCGGGCTGGAGGTAGCGGGCCGGGTCCTGGAGGTCGGTGGAGCTGACGCCGGTGACCGGGCGGTCGAGCAGGTCGGGGGTGCCCCAGGCCAGCCGGATGGACAGGTCGTCGAGGTGCAGCAGGTCGCCGACGATCATCTCTCGCTCGCTCTCGCCCGGGTGTCGCTCTGGTGCGTCGCGTCGCCTCCTCTCGCAGATGAGAGGGGTGTCAACGCATGGGCATCGTAAATGCCAGTGGAAGCGCCGTGAATCTTCTTGTCGGATCATCCAGCGGAGGGCCCGGTGGCCGGTGTGCGGAACCAGTGGTCCGCCCGATTGCCGGGCTGCTTGGATCGGGGTGCGGGGCGCACCGGGCCTTCTCCTCCCGGCGCACACCGTGACCGGCCTCGCACGTGCGAGCTGAAACCTCGACCAGTCATCTCAGCTGCCGCTGAATGAGGGCATTCAGCGCCGCAGACGCGAATGACGGAGCTGCCCCTCGGGTAGTCCTCCTCCCGGGCCGCAGTGGCGCGGCCCGGGAGGAAGGAGCGCCATGACCCCGGCCGGCCCCGGTGTGACCCCGGCACCACCCACCGTCCGGCTGCACGGCCACCTCGACGAGCCGGCCGAGCTGACCGTCGAGCAACTGCGCACCCTCCCCGCGCACCGGGTCGAGGTCAGCTTCGACTGCCTGACCGAGGGCGAGCAGCGGCACGGCTACGAGGGCCCGGCCCTGCTGGACGTCCTGCTCGCCGCCCGGCCCCGGATCGACTTCTCCGGCCGCAAGCAGCGGCTGCGCTTCCTGCTCAACGTGGTCGGGGCGGACGGCCACCGGGCGGTGGTCTCCTGGGCCGAGATCGACCCGGACTTCGGCGGCCGCCGGATCCTGCTCGCCACCAGCATGGACGGCTCCCCGCTGGACGCGGACGGCCCGCAGCTGGTCGTCCCGGACGACCACTGCGGCGCCCGCTACGTCAGCGCCGTCACCGCCGTCTGGCTGGGCCCGCTCGGTGACCAGGAGCGGCCCGCCGCGGACTGACCGCCCCGGGGCGCCGCCGTCGCGGCCCCGGTCCGCGGCCCCGGCCCGCCCCGGTCGCAGTGCCGGCCGGGACCCCCGGAAAATCGCTGGCCGGGGGCGGCTTTCCGTGCCAACATGCCCCATATGGGGACGATTCTGCACGGCACCCTGGTCACCCTCCGCCCGGCCACCGCCGACGACATCCCGGCGCTGGTGGCGATCCGCAGTACGCCCGAGGTGTTCGCCCGCTGGCGGGGTGGTGACGATCTGGTCGACGCGGTCGCACGGGACTTGGAAGCGCCCGAGACCGAGACCTTCGCGATCGACGTGGGCGGCCGGGTGGTCGGCGCCGTGCAGTGGTACGCCGAGAACGACGACGAGTACCGGCACGCCGGGATGGACATCTTCCTCGACCCCTCGGTGCACGGCCTGGGCCTGGGGACGGACGCCGTGCGCACCATGGCCCGGCACCTGGTGCACGACCACCACTACCACCGGCTGGTGATCGACCCGGCCACGGACAACCTGGCCGCCATCCGCTGCTACACCAAGGTCGGCTTCCGCCCGGTCGGCACCATGCGCCAGTACGAGCGCGGTCCGGACGGCACCTGGCACGACAACCTGCTGATGGACCTGCTCGCGGACGAACTGTCGGACGGCTGACGGCCGTTCACCGGCACCCGGCGGCGGATGCCAGGGTGTACAGACATCTTGTCAGCCGACCGCCCTGAGCTGTACAGACACCTCAGCGCCACAGGAGCGATCGCAACTGATCGCCTGGAGTTCTTCCCTGCGTACCGAGCAGTAGCTAACGTTCCCCCGCCAATCACCGGCGGCCGGTCACCCCGGCCCGTCCGGACCCCACCGGTTGACGGACCCCCAGGAGAACGCCCATGCTCTCGCGTCGCACGGCCACCGCCCTCACCTCGGCGGCCGCCGCCGCACTGCTGCTCGGCGGCACCGCCCCGAGCGCCTCCGCCACCACCGCGGCGAGTCCCACCACGCTGTCCGTCCTCGCCTTCAACGTCGACCTCGGCACCGCGATCGTCGACAGCACCCAGAACGAGCAGGCCGCCCGCCGCACCCCGGTGATCGAGCAGATCGTCCGGCAGCACAACGCCGACGTGGTCGTCCTGGACGAGCAGTTCAACAACAGCTCGACCGCCGACATCAACGCCAAGCTCGCCGACCTCTACCCGTACCGCACCCCGGTGGTCGGCGGGACCTGCTCCGGCGGCGGCTGGACGGGCGTCAGCGGCAACTGCTCCAGCTCGTGGTTCGTCATCAACGGCGGCACGATGATCCTCTCCAAGTACCCGATCACCGCCCAGTACGCCCACGTGTTCAGCAACTCCACCTACGGCACCTGGGACTACCACGCCAACAAGGGCGCGGCGCTGGTGCAGGTGAAGAAGAACGGCAGCACCGCGTGGGTGGTCGGCACCCACCTCCAGGCGGACGAGGCCGACACCTCCACCGACACCACCCAGTCCACCCGGCTCGGCCAGCTCGCCGAGATCCGCGCCTGGGTCGACGGCATCGTGGGCAGCGGTGCGCCGGTGCTGATCGGCGGCGACCTCAACGTCGAGTACTTCCACGGCCAGGCCCGCGGCGACTACGCCAACGCCCAGAACGCGGTGAACGGCGTGCTCGGCACCCCGGCCACCGTCCCGAACCAGGCCCGCACCACCATGGACTGCCCGGTCTCCTCCTGGTGCCAGTACATGGCGGGCGTGGAGACCTTCCCGACCGACTACCGGGACGACCTGGACTACATCGGCTACCTCAACGCCCCGGGCCGCCCGGTGCCGAGCTCGATGTCCGACGTGAAGATCGACTTCGACCCGCAGGCCGGCTGGGTGCCGGGGCAGCCGGACACCGTCGCGCCCAGCGACCACTACCCGGTCGAGGCCACCTTCCAGCTCAACTGACCGAGTCCCCAAGGCTGTTGTTCAGGGCGCCGACAGGGTCGGCGAGTCGGCAGGGGCGCCGGCCGGGCAGCCGCAGGAGCGCCGCGCCACCAGCCGGGCCGGGAAGGTCCGGGCCCCGGCGGCGCGGCGCTCCGGTCCGCCGAGCACCAGGTCCACCGCGGCCCGGGCCATCTCGTCCTGCGCGGTGGTGACGGTGGTCAGCGCCGGTCCGGCGATCACCGCCTCGGCGATGTCGTCGAAGCCGGCCACCGCGAGCTGCTCGGGCACCCGGATGCCCAGGTCGTCCGCGGCCCGGAGCAGGCCGATCGCCTGGTCGTCCGTCGCGCAGAACACGGCGGACGGCCGGTCGGGCCGGCTCAGCAGGGTGAGCGCCTCGGCGTGCGCCCGGACCCGGTCGAAGGGCGCCGGGGTGAGCCGGCCGTCGGTGGACAGCCCGGCCTCGGCCAGGGCCGCGGCCCAGCCGGCCGTCCGCCCGGTGACCGGGTCGAGCGGGCTGAGCGCGAGGGTGCCGCCGAAGCAGTGCACCTCGCGGTGGCCGTGGTCGAGCAGGTGGCGGACCACCTCGCGGGCGCCGCCCTCGTCGTCGGCCACCACGGCCACGCCGTCGACGCTCTCGGTGCGGTGGTGCAGCAGCACGACCGGGGTGCCGTCGGCCGAGTCGAAGCCGCTCAGCCCGGGGGCGGCCGGGTCCTGGGTGACCAGGATCAGCCCGTCCACCTGCATCCCCAGGAAGGCCCGGATGTAGTGCGCCTCGCGCTCGTCCGCGTAGTCGGAGTTGCCGATCAGCAGCAGCCGGCCGTGCTCGGTGGCGGCCTGCTCCACGGCGTGGGCGAGCCCGGCGAAGAAGGGCTGGCGGGCGTCCGGCACGACCATGCCGAGCAGGTCGGTCCGGCGGCGGGCCATCGCCTGGGCGACCCGGTTGGGCCGGTAGCCGAGCTCCTCCACCGCCGCGAGCACCCGGGCCCGGGTGGCCGGCGCCACCGGACGCGGTCCGTCGTTGATCACATAGCTCACGACCGCTGTGGACGTCCCCGCCACCCGCGCCACATCGTCCCGTGTCACCCTCGCCATGACCGATGAGCCTACACAGCGGCTCCGACCAGCGCGTTTCCGCGTCCGGGGAAGCCCCGATCGGCCCGCCCCGGTTGCGGGCCGGCCGCCGCCGCCCGGAGGGTGGCGGGACGGGCGGCACCCGCTGCCGTCACCGCCGACGGTGGGAGCAGGCCGATGAGCGCGCCTCCGCAGCGGCGGGCCGGTCGGAGCGCACGCCCGGCGGCCCGGCCGAGGGTCCGGATCCACTCCCGCGCGCGCTCCGCCGTCGCGGGCAGCGCCCGGCCGAGGGTCCGGCCCTGGCGGGCGTACACGGTGGTGGTCGCGATCGTCCTGTCCGTCACCGCGGGCCTGCTGCTCTACTTCGACGAGCGCTCCAGCCGCAGCCATGCCCAGGTGGTGGGCGCCACCGCCCCCGGCCCGGACTTCCTGGAGGTCGACGTGACGCTCCAGCGGGTGGACGCGGCCGCGCAGACCGTCACCGCGAAGATCGTCACGCAGCTCCGCGGTGCCCTGCAGACCGCGGACAACCCGCTGGTGCCCACCGGGGACGTGGTGCTGGAGACCACCTCGCTGGAACAGACCGTGCTCAAGTACCCGGCGGGCCAGCAGATCGGCTCCAGCACGGTGACGTTCAGCCTGTTCGACGGACGGATCTCGGACTACCCCTTCGACCGCTACTACGCGATCATCGGCTTCGCGGCGACCGTCGGCGGGCGGTCCGTCCCGCTGGTGATGGGGCTGACGGAGGGCGACCCCTTCTTCGTCTTCAAGCAGGACGGGAAGCTCAGCGAGGGCAACGGCGTCGCGGTGACCGAGCGGATCAGCCGCTCGCGCAGCACTTTCATCCTGGCCTGGTTCATGATGGCGGCGATGTGGGCGCTGGCGTTGTCCGTCCTGGTGGCGGCCTGGCTGATCGTCCGGCAGCGGCGCGGGATCATCTGGCCCGCCCTGAGCTGGATGGCGGCCACCCTGTTCGCCCTGGTCGGCATGCGCAACGCCGCGCCCGGCAGCCCGCCGATCGGCTCGCTGCTGGACTACGCGGCGTTCTTCTGGGCGGAGCTGCTGGTCGCGGTGGGCCTGACCATGGTGGTGGCGCGAGGTGTCCGGGTCGAGGGCGGGCGCGGGTCCGGCCCCTGACGCACTGCTCGGCCTCGGCGCCGGAGGACTCAGCCGGCGTCCGGCACGAGCACGGTCAGCGAGGTCTCCCGCAGCTCGAAGCCCAGGGACTCGTAGACCCGACGGGCCGGGTTGCCCTCGGAGACCACCAGGTGCACGTCGGCCAGCCCGCGCCCGGCGGCGTCCGCGACCGCCCGGCGGAGCAGGTCGGCGCCGAGCCCGCGGTAGCCGCGCTGGGGGTGGCGGAAGACCTCGGCGACCCAGGGCAGGCCGTCACGGTCGGTCAGTACGGCGGCGCCGACCACCCGGTCCTCGGCGTCCACGGCGAGCAGGCTGGACGGCAGCACCGGGCCGATGGCCTTCCCGGCCAGCAGCGGGCCGATCCGCTCGGCCAGGGCCCGGGCGTCGTCCCCGGGGAAGTGGTCCACGTGCGCCGGGTCGAAGGCGGCCCGCCACGGCTCCAGCAGCTCCTCGGGCGAGCGGTCGCAGGGCACCGCCCGGAGCCCCTCGCGCAGCGGCGCGCCGGCCCAGTCGGCGGGCGGGGGATCGGCGCGCAGGTCCCGCCGGAGGGTGTGGGCGTGGCGCAGGGCCCTCGCCCCCTGGGCGAGCAGCCGCTGCCCGAGCTCGGGGCTGGCGGAGACCACCCAGCCGGCCAGTTCGGCGCGGATGTACGCCACGGCGTCCGCCGAGTCGCCCAGCACCTCCAGCAGGTCGGCCCAGGGGCGCCCCTCCCGCTCGCCCGGCTGGTACCGCAGCACCGGTGCCCCGGCGCTGTCGTGCCTGACCACCCAGTCCGTTTCGGGCACGGCCCCACCCCATTCACAAGAGTCACGCGAGTCACGAGTTCGTTCGTCGACGGCCCATGCTCACCAGAACCGGAGCGCCCCGGCAACCGGTTTTCGATCGGCGGATCCACCTGCCCGGCGGATCCCACAGCCCGGCGGATCCCCTGCCCCGCGGATCCTCCTGCCCCGAGGAGCTCAGCCCACCACCGCCGCCCGGACGCAGAGCACGTCCGGCAGGTGGGAGACCAGCAGCGACCAGGTCTCGCCCTCGTCGCGGCTGCCGTACACGTCGCCGGTCCGGTTGCCGAAGTAGATCCCGGCCGGGTCGGCGTCGTCGGTGCGCAGCGCGTCGCGCAGCACGATGCCGTAGTGGTCCTCGCCGGGCAGCCCGTTGGCCAACTGCTGCCAGCTGGTGCCGCCGTCGGTGGTGCGGAAGACCCGGCAGCGGCGGCCCGGCGGGATCCGGTCGTCCGAGCCGCCGAGCGGGAAGAGGTAGGCGGTGTCGCCGCGGCGCGGGTGGGCGGCGATCGCGAAGCCGAACTCGGCGGGCAGGCCGTCCGCGATGGAGCGCCAGCTCCCGCCCCAGTCGTCGCTGCGGTAGACCCCGCCGTGGTTCTGCAGGTAGAGCCGGTCGGGGTGGACCGGGTCGGCGGCGATCTTGTGCACGCACTGGCCGAACTCGGGGTACTGGCGCTCCTGCGGGAAGAACTCGGCGCGCAGGCCGGTGTTGGAGGGCTCCCAGCTGTCGCCGCCGTCCTTGCTGCGGTAGACGCCCCCGCTGGAGACCGCGACCAGCAGCCGCTGCGGGTCGCGCGGGTCGGTGAGGACGGTGTGCAGGCCCTGGCCGCCGTAGCCGGCGCCCCACTCGGGCCGCTGGGGGTGGTTCCAGAGCGGTTCGACCAGGGTGAAGCTCTCGCCCCCGTCGATGGAACGGAACAGGGCGGCGGGTTCGGTGCCCGCGTACACCACCCCGGGGGCCTCCGCTCCGGCGGGCTGGAGCTGCCAGACCCGGGTGAGCGAGGCACCGGTGGACTCGGGGAAGCGGATCGCCGGGCGGGCCGGCTCGTGCCAGTGGGCGCCGAGGTCGTCGGAGCGCCACACCGAGGGCCCCCAGTGACTGCTGTCGGCGCCGACCAGCAGTCTGGTGCGGCCCTCACGGCGGTCGATCGAGACGGAGTAGATCGCGTTCATCGGGAAGTGCGGCCCGCTGAACTCCCAGTCCAGCCGGTCGCGGCTGCGGCCGAGAAAGAGGCCCTTCTCGGTTCCGACGGCCAACAGCACCTCGGTCATGCCTCACACCACCTGATCGCGAGCGGCCCCCCCTGGACGGCCCCCCGGGGCGCGGCGGACGCGGCCCCTCCGCCCAGTGTCCCGCCGTCCACCGGCGGTCACATCTCGCCGCGCCGCGTCCCCCGCGGAGGGGGAGGGGGTGCCCGGGGGAGGGGTCAGCCCCGGCAGCCCTCCAGCAGCCGCAGCCACACCTCGCTGATCGTCGGGTAGGCGGGGACGGCGTGCCAGAGCCGGTCGATCGGCACCTCGCCGACCACCGCGACGGTCGCCGAGTGCAGCAGTTCGGCGACGGCCGGGCCGACCAGGCAAGCGCCGATGATCACCTGCCGGTCCAGGTCGTAGACCACCCGGGCGCGGCCGCGGTAGTCGTCGGCGTAGAGCGAGGCCCCGGCGACCTTGCCGATCTCGTGGTCGACGGCCTTGACCCGCAGGCCGAGCCGCTCGGCCGCGGCCAGGGTCAGGCCGACGGCCGCGACCTCGGGCCGCGTGAACACCACCTGCGGCGCTCCGGCGAGGTCGGCGGACGCGGAGTGCGCGCCCCAGCGCGAGGTGTCCAGTGCGCGCCCCTCGGCCCGGGCGGCGATCGTCGCACCGGTGATCCGGGCCTGGTACTTGCCCTGGTGGGTGAGCAACGCCCGGTGGTTGACGTCCCCGGCGGCGTACAGCCACTCGCCGTCCACGCCCAGCACCGTGCAACTGTCGTCCACGTCCAGCCAGTTCCCCGGCCGCAGCCCGACCTGCTCCAGCCCGATGTCGGCGGTGCGCGGGGCCCGGCCGGTGGCGTACAGCACCTCGTCGACGGTCAGCCGCTCGCCGCCGGAGAGCGTCAGCACCACCGGCCCGGTGGCGTCGGCCCGCTCCAGTGCCCTCACCTCGGTGCCGAAGCGGAGGTCCACGCCGGCCTCCCGCAGCCCCTCGGCCACCAGCTCGCCCGCGAAGGGCTCCATCCGCGGCAGCAGCGCGTCACCGCGCACCAGCAGCACCACCTCGGAGCCGAGCGCCCGCCAGGCGGTGGCCATCTCCACGCCGACCACCCCGCCGCCGACCACCGCGAGCCGCCCGGGGACGGTCGGCGAACCGGTCGCCTCCCGGTTGGTCCACGGGTGCGCCTCCGCCAGCCCGGGCACGGTGGCCGGCAGCACCGGGCGGCTGCCGGTGCACACGACGACGGCGTGCCGGGCGGTGAGCACCCGCTCGGTGCCGTCCTCCGCCTCCACCGTGACCGTCCGCACGCCCGCCAGCCGGCCGTGGCCGCGGACCAGCTCGATGCCGGTGTCCCGCAGCCACTGCACCTGGCCGTCGTCCTTCCAGTGCGAGGTGAAGGAGTCCCGCCGGGCCAGCACCGCCGCCGCGTCCAGCCGGCCGTCGCCGACCGCCTGCCGGGCGCCGCCCACCGCGCGGGCATCGTCCAGTGCGGCGGCCGGGCGCAGCAGCGCCTTGCTCGGCATGCAGGCCCAGTACGAGCACTCGCCGCCGACCAGTTCGGCCTCCACGATCACCGTGCTCAGGCCCGCGGCGACGGTCCGGTCGGCCACGTTCTCGCCGGTCGGCCCGGCGCCCAGGACGATGACGTCGTACTCCCCGGTGGTGCTGCTGGTCATGTCCCGTCCTCCGTGGTCTCGCGGGTCGCCCGGTCCCTGGCCGGGTGCGGCGTGCGCCCCATCCTGCGACGCGGACCGGCCGGAGCGCGGGCGAACACGCCAACCGTGATCAGATCGCCGCGAGTTCCGCGAGCAGCGCGGCGGTGTCGGCCGGGCGGGAGAACATCGGCCAGTGCCCGGTGGGGAGTTCGCGCAGTTCCCAGTTCGGCCCGGCCATCCCGACGAACCACGGGTGGCCGGACGCGATCATCTCCCGTACCCGGTCGAGCGGGAAGGAGCAGGTGACCAGGGCCTGTGGCAGGGCGGCCCCGGCGCCGGTCAGCCGGAGCCGGTCCCGGTACGCCCCGACCGGGTGCGGGGTGAGCCGGGTGCGGATCCGTTCCAGCGCGGCCCCGTCCAGGCCCTCGGTGCTGGAGCCGTGGGCGGCCATGTACTCCCAGGAGGGCATCGGGAGCCGGCCGTCGACCGCGGTGGCGTCGGCCTCGGCCCGGAACTCGGGCTGCCACAGGTCGTACACCGAACCGCCGTCCGCCATCGGCCCGCTGTCCAGGTAGGCCACCCGCCGGATCCGTTCCGGCATCCGGTCCGCGACTCCGCCGACCGGGGCGCAGGCGCCGCTGTGCGCGACCAGCAGCACGTCCCACAGGTCCTCGCGCACCAGCAGGTCGGCCAGGTCCGCGATGTGCTCCTCCAGCCCGAAGTCGCCCTGCTCACCGGCCCGTTCGGCCAGCCCGGGCAGGCTCACCGGGAAGACCCGGTGCCCGGCCGCGCGCAGCGGCGCGGCCACCTCGTCCCAGGCCCAGGCACCGAGCCAGAATCCGGGAACCAGTACGAACGTGCTCATGGTGGACCGTCCTTCCGCGGTGGGGCCCCCGGTCCCGGTGCTCCCGGCGCGGCTCAGGGCTCAGGTTCGGGGCTCAGGGTTCAGGGCTCAGGCCTGACCCTCGGCCGCCTGCTCCTGCGCCACCTTGCGCTTGACCTCGGCCATGTCCAGCTCGCGGGCCTGGCCGATCAGGTCCTCGAACACCGGCTCCGGCAGCGCCCCGGCCTGGGAGAAGATCAGCACGCCCTCGCGGATGATGGCCAGCGTGGGGATCGACTGGATGCCGAACGCGGCGGCCAGCTCCTGCTGGGCCTCGGTGTCGACCTTGGCGAAGACGAGGTCCGAGTGGCGCTCCGCGGCCTTCTCGTACACCGGGGCGAACTGGCGGCACGGCCCGCACCACCCGGCCCAGAAGTCGATCAGGACGAAGTCCTTGCCCTCCGGGCCGGGGATGATGTCGTCGAAGTTCTCGGTGGTCAGCTCGACCGTGTTGCTCATCTCGCGGATCCTTCCCTTCCGAAGGTGCCGGTACGGATCATGCGCCCGGGACAACGGTGATGCCCGACGGGGTATTCCGGGCCCGGCCGGGACTGAGCACCGGGCGGCCACCGTCCGTACTGAGGGGTGTCCAGTCCGTTCACCGACGCGGGAGGCTCCCCATGCGCAGCACCACACCCCGCACCCGCCGGGCCGCTGTGCTCGCCGCCTCCGGCCTCGCCGCGGCGGCCCTGGTCGCCGGCTGCGGGTCGTCCGGATCGGGCAAGTCGAGCGCACCGAGCCCGTCGAGCAGCTCCGGCGCCCCGGCCGCCGCCACCCTCCGGACCGCCGACGACCCCAAGCTCGGCACCATCGTCACCGACAGTGCGGGCTTCACGCTCTACCGCTTCGACCAGGACCAGAGCAACCCCTCGGACTCGTACTGCAACGGTAACTGCGCCACCCTCTGGCCGCCCGAGCACGCCAACGGCGACATCACGGTCAAGGGCATCGACAGCAAGCTGGTCGGCAGCTTCACCCGCGACGACGGCACCAAGCAGGTCACCGTCAACGGCTGGCCGGTCTACCGCTACTCGCCGGACACCAAGCCCGGCGACACCAAGGGCGAGGGCGTGGCCGGTCAGTGGTTCGCGGTGACCCCGACCGGCGGCAAGGCGATGCCGGGCGGCACCCCGGCGCCCGCCACCCCGGCGCCCGCGACCCCCGCGCCGAGCACCCCCACCCCGACACCCACCCCGCCGTCGTCGGGCTACTGACCGACGGCCGCCCGACCACCACCACCACCACCCACTACTGACCACTACTGACCACCGCCCTCGACCGGGAGGCCCGGGTGCGCAACGATGAAGTGGTGACCGATGAGCACCCCGCCGCACACGGCCCGGGGGCCGCGGACGAGGAGCTGATGCGGGCCCTGTACCGCGAGCATGCCGGTCCGCTGTTCGGCTTCGTGCTCCACCTGGTCGCCGGGGACCGGCAGCGCGCCGAGGACGTCGTCCAGGAGACCCTGGTCCGGGCCTGGCGCAACATCCACCGGCTCGACCCGAAGGCCGGCTCGCTGCGTCCCTGGCTGGTCACCGTGGCCCGCCGGATCGTGATCGACGACCACCGCAGCGCCGCCGCCCGCCCGCACGAGGTGGACGCGTCGGCCCTGGAACAGCTGCCCGCCGAGGACGAGATCGACCGGGCGCTGCGGATGATGACCGTCGCCGACGCGCTCGCCGACCTCTCGCCCGCCCACCGGGAGATCATCGTCGAGACCTACCTCAAGGGCCGCACCGCGAAGGAGGCGGCCGCCGTCCTCGGCATCCCGGCCGGGACCGTCCGGTCGAGGGTGTTCTACGCACTGCGCTCGCTCAGGCTCGCGCTGGAGGAACGGGGAGTGACATCGTGATCGAGCGGCCCGCCCCCGCCCCCGGCCCGCCCGGTGGCCCGTCCGGTGGCTCCGAGCACCTGGACGTCGCGTCGTACGTCCTCGGCCTGCTCGAGCCCGCCGAGCGCGCGGGCTTCGAGCTGCACCTGGCGGACTGCCCGCAGTGCACCGGACAGGTCGGCGAACTGGGCTTCGTGGAGCCGATGTTGGGCGAGTACGTGGCGTCCGCGCGGGCCGCCGGACTGGACCCGGCCGACTTCGCGCCGGTGCCGGACGGGCGGCTCCTGGACCGGCTGATCGCCGAGGTCGCGGCCGGCCGGCGGCGCGGCCGGGTGCGGCGGCTGGTGCTCGCCCTGGCCGCGACCGCGATGGTCGCGGCCGGCCCGGCCGTCACGGCCGCGGTGCTCACCGCGGAGACCACGCCCGCCGTGGTCGCCGTCGCCGAGCAGTTCAGCGCCAGCGACCCGGCCACCGGGGCCAAGGCCACCGTCGGTGTCGACGGCACCACCTGGGGCAGCCGGGTCAGCCTGCAACTCTCCGGCGTGCAGGGCCCGTTGACCTGCCGGTTGGTCGCCGTCTCGCACGGCGGCGAGCACCAGACGGTCACCACCTGGTACGTCCCGGCAGACGGCTACGGCGAACCCGACGCCCCGGGAGTGCTGCGCACCACCGGCGGCGCGGCCATGCAGCCGGGCGCCATCGACCACTTCGAGGTGCGGGTCCAGAACTCCGACGCCCTGCTGGTCTCCGTCCCCGCGCACCGGGGGTGACCGGGCACGGGGCATGACCGGGTACGGGGCACCGGCAGGGCGCTCAGCACCCCGGGTGCGGCCCGTCGTACCTGACCAGGCGCTCGATCCGGGCCGTGCCCAGCTGGGCGGGCCAGTGCGGGTCGGGCTTGCCGCCGTCGGTCATGTGCTCCCGCCGCCAGGTCCGGCCCCAGTCGACCCGCAGCTCCGGCTGGAAGCTGTGCCACCGGCCGCACGGGCAGGGCACCAGCACCCGGGCGCAGGTGCGGCACAGTTCTGCCCGGTCGTGGCCGGTCGACACCTCCACCGCGGGCCCCTCCTCCCCGCAGGCCGGGCAGCCGGGCAGTTCGGCCCCGTCCAGCAGCGCGTTCTGCCGTCGGACGTACTCGGGCAGGCTCAACGCCGGGTGCAGGAAGGGGTCGTGGCGCCAGGCGTCGTTCGGCGAGGTCCACCAGGGCTGGTTCCACCACACCGGCGTCGCCGCCCGGCGGCCGTCCCGCTTCTCGGCCCGCCGCTGCGCCGCGTACCGCTCCGCCCGGGCCAGCCACAGCTGCCGTGCCTCGTGCAGTTCCTCCACCGCCCGCACCAGGGACTGCGGGTCGGCCGCCAGGCGCCGGGGCATCCGGGCGCTGAGGGTCAGGTGGTGGTAGGTCGCCCGCAGGCCGTACGGGGCGAAGCCGGTCAGGCAGGTGCGCAGGGCGCTGTGGCGGCGGTGGACGGGCAGCGCGGTGTCGAGCACCAGGGCCCGGTGGGTGTGGAAGCTGGTCACGGCCTCGGCTCCTCGCCGTCCTCGGGGGCGTCCGTCCCCGGGGCCGGAACCGGCACCGTGGGCGGCAGTGTCATCCGGCGATCATGCCGCAGGCCCGGGTCGGGCGGCCGGCGGATTCGGGCCGCCGCCGGGCGCAGGTCAGCGCGGTCCGCCCTGCACCGCGTCCGCCGCGACCGCCGCCAGCACCCGCCCGCAGCGCCGGGCGAAGGCGTGCTGGAGGAGCGGGAACAGCGGGCCGACCAGCCGGGCCCACCAGGCGACCGGCCGGCTGAACGCGGTGACGCCGAACCAGACCGTCCCGTCGGGCGCCAGCTCGACCAGGAAGGTCTCCTCGCCCCGGCCGAGGTGCCCGTGCCTGGTCCCGTAGGTGAAGCCGTACCGGTCCGGGCCGTCGTCGACGGCCAGCACCCGGTTGGGCGCGCCCGCCCGCAGCGGGCCGACGCCGATCGCGCAGCGGACGGCGACGCCCGGGGCCGCCCGGTCGGCCTCCGCGTCGATCCGGACGCCGGCCAGCCGGTGCATCCGCCAGCCGAGCAGCGCGGCCCCGGCGACCTCCAGGGCGGCGCGGCCGTGGCCGATCGTGGCCCGGTGCCGCAGGTGGTGGTAGCCGGCGGGCAGCTCGCCGGTGCGGCTGGCGCCCTGCTCGGGGTAGCTGTAGTCGGCCCCGGGGTGGCTGTGGCCGGTCCCGGGGTGGCCGTGGCCGTGGCCGGCCCCGGGGGTGCTGTGGTCGTTCATCGGGCGTCCTCCGCGGTGGTGATCCGGCGCCAGGCGAGGAGCGCGCAGAGCGCGAAGCCGAGCGCGTTGCCGAGGCCGTGGGTGGCGGCCATCCAGGCCAGGGTGGGGTGGGGGAGTCCGGCGGCCCGGCCGAGCGCCCACCACAGGGCGAGCAGCATGGTGAGCGCCAGCACGCCCGAGGAGACGGTGAGCAGCCCGGCGGTGACCGGGTCGGCCGAGCGGGTGCGCAGGTCGCGCCAGCTGACCAGGCCGACCAGCCACATCCCGGTGCTGAGCACGACCGCTCCGGCGAACTGCCACCAGTTGCCGAGGAAGTACCCGGCGAGCACCAGCAGGGTGCCGGCCGGGACGCTGAGCGCCGCGCAGCGGGCCGCCGTGGAGCCGGGCGCCGAGGCGCGGCAGACCAGTCCGGCGACCAGCGCGGCGGTGAATCCGGCGTAGTGGAAGTGCGGGACGGTCAGTGCCAGGATGTGCGGTTCGAAGCCGAACAGCGGGTAGCCGGAGCGTTCGGCGACCAGGGCGACCCCGGCCACCGAGGGCGCGGCGAGTGCGGTGAGCACGGCGATCTCGGCGGGGGCGAGCGAGCGGGTGCGGGCCAGTCGCCGGGGCGCGTGCAGGGCGACGGCCAGGGTGCCGAGGGCGTAGAGGACGGCGGTGGCGGTGGCGAGGCCGCCGCGCGGCAGCCAGAGCGACAGCGCCCCGGGGACGGCGGCGAGCGGCCAGAGCCGGCGGATCCGGGCCAGCCCGGGTTCGTCGACGAGGGCCAGGCCGAGCGGCAGGACGGCGCCCATGCCGAGCAGGACCAGCAGGTCGACCAGTTCGGTCGTGCCCTTGTCCATGGCGGGCACACCCCCCTCTTGAACGCGTTCAAATGCCCTTCGTCCGCGACTCTACGTCGCCGAGTTGAACATGTTCAACCTGGCCCCGGTCCGGCTGGCCTGGTGTTCACGCTGGGTGCGGCGCACTCTGGAGGAGTAACCGATGGAGGTGATCCGCCATGCAGACTCTGGTCGGTTGGCACATCGAGATGGAGTTCCGCGAGGAGGGCGCGCGGACCAGCGCCGCCGCCCTGCTGAGGCTCGGCGACGGTACGGAGGTGCGGGCCCACGGCTACAGCAGCCGCCACCCCTCCGACCCGGAACAGCTGCGGGTGGGCGAGGAGATCGCGGGCGCCCGCGCACTCAACGACCTCGCCTCGCAACTGCTCACCAAGGCCCACGGCGAGATCCAGGACGTCAGCCCGGTCCCGACCCACCCGCTCTCGTGACCGCCCCGCACCCGGACGGCGGCCAGAGCCGAGCCGGACGGGACCCGAACCGGCCGCGCATCCCGCTGATCTGTCCGCGCTGCGGGCACGAGCAGCGGGTCGTCCCGGGCGGCCCCGAACGGGCGGTCAGGGTCGTGCACGTGGGGACCGGCCGGGAGGCCTGCGAACCGGGGGACCTCGCCCGGGCACCGGACGACGGGGCCTGATCCGCGAGGCTCCCCGAACCCGAGCGAGGGAGACGCGAGCGCGTCGAAACGCCGAGCGCCCGGGAACGCGAGCGCCCGGCAGTGCCGAGCGGCCCGAAACGTGGAGCACCCGGAAACGTCGGGTGCCGGGCCCCCGTTCCCACGGGTCCCGGCACCCGACGGGCTCCGAGGCGCCCGAAAGCCCTTCCGCACCGCCCAGTTGACTCAGTTGACGCAGTACGTCCCCGGCGGCCGCCACTCCGGCCCGACCAGCCGCTGCTCCAGCTCGTTCGGGGTGATCCGGATCCCGACCGTGCCGGACAGCCCGACCCGGAACCGGCTGCGGGCCAGCGCGATCAGCGCCGTCAGGCCGTACTTGTTGATCAGCGAGGTGCGGTAGCGCGCGGTCGCGTCGGCGTCGCAGAGCCGGGCGCGGGCCGGGAGCCGGCGGCCGGTGGGGCGCCCGTGGGCGTCGCAGGGGCCGATCAGCACCCGTGGGTGGCGGCGGATCCGTTCGGCCTCGCCGGAGTGGGCCGGGGTCCAGACGCCGAGCGCCGGGCCGTCCGCGACCACCCACAGCTGGGAGTCCAGTCGGCTGCCGTCGTCGCCGAAGGTGGTCAGCAGGAGGTACCTGCTGTCGGCGAGCCGGTCGGTGGGGTCGTGCATGATCTCCTCCCTCGCACAGGGGGGCGGGGTCAGTGGTGACCGTGGCCCTCGGTGATCTCGCGGTACTCCTCGACGCCGGGCTTCTCGACCCGGGCGTGCTCGCCGTGGAACCCGCGGGACAGCCGCACGCGGGTGCGGGTGAGCGCGCCCGCGGGCCGGGCCACTCCATTCTCGTCGACCGCGGGCGGCAGTTCGAGGGGGCGGGGCTGCTCGTGCGAGGTGAGCCGGTGCAGTTCGGCGGGCGCGAGCCCGGCGTGCACCTCGGTGAACTCGCCGTGCGGCAGCCTCTTGATGACGCCGGTCTCCCGCCCGTGCAGCACCTTCTCGCGGTCCCGCCGTTGCAGGCCCAGGCACCAGCGCTTGGTCACGACGAAGACGAGGACCGGGACGACGAAGAAGCCGATCCGCACCGCGTAGGTGATGGAGTTGAGCGACAGGTGCAGATGGGTGGCGATGAGGTCGTTGCCGCCGCCCGCGAGCATCACCAGGTAGACGCTGATCCAGGCCGCGCCGAGGGCGGTGCGGACCGGTGCGTTGCGCGGCCGGTCGAGCAGGTGGTGCTCCCGGGCGTCGTTCGTCACCCAGCTCTCGACGAACGGGTAGACCGCGATCGCGCCGAGGATCACCGGGAACAGCGTGAACGGGATCAGCACCCCGAGGTTGAGGGTGTGCCCCCACAGGCCGATCTCCCAGCCCGGCATCACCCGGATCAGGCCCTCGGCGAAGCCCATGTACCAGTCGGGCTGGGCGTCGGTGGAGACCTGGTCGGGCCGGTACGGGCCGTACGCCCAGATCGGGTTGACCGTGGCGATCGCGGCCATCAGCGCGACGATCCCGAAGACCAGGAAGAAGAAGCCGCCGGCCTTCGCCATGTAGACCGGCATCAGCGGCATGCCGACGACGTTGTTCTCGGTCCTGCCGGGGCCCGCCCACTGGGTGTGCTTGTGGTAGAAGACCAGGATCAGGTGCGCGACCAGCAGGCCGAGCATGATGCCCGGGATCAGCAGGACGTGGATGGTGAAGAACCTCGGGATGATGTCGTGCCCGGGGAACTCCCCGCCGAACAGGAACATCTGGATGTAGGTGCCGACCAGCGGCACGGCCAGCACCACGCCCTCGATGAACCGGATCCCGGTGCCGGAGAGCAGGTCGTCCGGGAGCGAGTAGCCGAAGAAGCCGTCCAGCATGCCGAGGAACAGCAGCAGGAAGCCGAAGACCCAGTTGATCTCGCGCGGCTTGCGGAACGCGCCGGTGAAGAACACCCGCATCATGTGCACGAACATGGCCGCGACGAAGACGATCGCCGCCCAGTGGTGGATCTGCCGGATCAGCAGCCCGCCGCGGACCTCGAAGCTGATGTCCACGGTGGAGGCGTAGGCCTCGGACATCGGGACGCCCTTGAGCGGGACGAACGAGCCGCTGTAGACCACCTCGCCCATGCTCGGCTTGAAGAACAGGGTCAGCCAGACACCGGTCAGGATGATGATCAGGAAGGTGTAGAGGCAGATCTCGCCCAGCATGAAGGACCAGTGGTCCGGGAAGATCTTGCGCAGGTTGGCCCTGGCGAGGGAGTAGATCCCCAGCCGGCCGTCCGCCCAGTCGGCGGCCCGCTGCCCCCGCCCTGGGTTCTGATTCCGGGTCATGTGCACGCACCTCAGTCCGAAGGAAACGGGGATCAGTCCCCGATTCGCACTGAGGTCACAATAATCGGGGACTGATCCCCACTTCTACCCGGGGCCCGTTCCGTCGCGGCTCACCGATGACGGACGGCCTGCCCGGAAGCGACGGGCGACCCGGAAACGGCGAGCGGCCCGCCCGGTGTCGTGGAAGACACCGAACGGGCCGCATGCGCACCCGAGTCACCCCGTGGGGTCCCGCGAGGGTCAGTGCACCAGCACCGGCACCTCGTCGCTCTTCGCCGCACCCGAGTCCGCACCCGCGGCGCCGGGCTGGCCGGCGTTGATCAGGGTGAAGGCGACGGTGGCGGCCGCCACCAGGATCCCGAAGGACACCCAGATCGCGGTCGAGAAGCCGTGCACCATGCCCTGGAGCTGCACCGCCTTGTCCGCCGCGGCGGCGTGGTGCGAGGTCAGCCAGCTGGTGGTGGCGCTGGCCGCGATGGTGTTCAGCAGCGCGGTGCCGATGGCGCCGCCGACCTGCTGCGAGGTGTTGACCATGGCCGAGGCCACGCCCGCGTCACGCGGCTGGACGCCGTGGGTCGCGAGGCTCATCGCCGGCATGAAGGCGGTGCCCATGCCCAGGCCCATCAGGACCAGGCCGGGCAGGATCAGCGCCGGGTACGAGGTGTCCAGGCCGATGTGGGTCAGCAGGAACATGCCGACCGAGGCGGTCAGGAAGCCCGGTGCCATCAGGTAGCGCGCCGGGACGCGGGTCATCAGCCGGGCGCCGATCTGGGTCGAGCCGGTGATCATGCCCGCCACCATCGGCAGGAAGGCGACGCCGGTCAGCACCGGGCTGTAGCCGCGCACGACCTGCAGGTAGTAGGTCAGGAAGAGGAACAGGCCGAACATGCCGATCACGGCCATGCCCAGGGACAGGTACACCCCGCCGCGGTTGCGGTTCAGCACCACGCGCAGCGGCAGCAGCGGGGCGGCCACGGAGCGCTCCACGAGCACGAAGGCGCCCAGCAGGACGACGGCCGCGGCGAACAGCGCCATGGTGCTGCCGGCCGTCCAGCCGCTGGACTCGGCGCGGGTGAAGCCGTACACCAGCGAGACCAGGCCGGTGGTCACCAGCACCACACCGGGGATGTCCAGCTTGTTGCGGTTGCGGCCGCCGGCCGGCTCGCGGATCACCATGACGGCGCCGGCGATGGCCACGATGGCGAAGGGGATGTTGACGAAGAAGGTCCAGCGCCAGTTCAGGTACTCGGTCAGCGCGCCGCCGAGGATCAGACCGATGGCGCCACCGCCACCGGCGATCGCCCCGTAGATGCCGAACGCCTTGGCGCGCTCCTTGGCCTCGGTGAAGGTCACGGCGAGCAGGGACAGCGCGGCCGGCGCGAGCAGGGCGCCGAACACGCCCTGGAGGGCACGGGCGCCGAGCAGCATCGCGGTGTTGGCCGCGGCGCCGCCGAGCGCGGAGGCGAGGGCGAAGCCGGTGAGGCCGACGATGAACGTCCGCCGGCGGCCCCAGAGGTCCGCGATCCGGCCGCCGAACAGCAGCAGGCCGCCGAAGGCCAGCGCGTAGGCGGTGATCACCCACTGGCGGTTGCCGTCGGATATGCCCAGGTCGGTCTGGGCGGACGGCAGGGCGATGTTCACGATGGTGGCGTCGAGGACGACCATCAGCTGGGCGAGGCCGATGAAGATCAGCGCCTTCCAGCGCCTGGGATCGGGGATCGTCGCCTGTGCGGCGTCGGTCTGAGACATGGGGGTACCCATTTCACGGTGCGTGGTGTGCGAGAACGGTCAACTGCCGTACGGGAACGGCAGGTTGCCGTACGGGTGCGAGGGCGCGCGGAGGCGCCCGGAGACGACTCCGGTCAGTCGCGCGGAAGGTGGGGCGCGAGTGGGTCGGATCGGACTCGGATCAGGATCGGATCAGTGGTGGGTCCAGGTGGTCGGTCAGTGCCGAGGGCGGAAGTCCTCGAAGGTCGCGGCCCGGCCGGGCAGCGTCGAGCGGGCCGGCGCGCGCAGGCCGTCCAGGAACAGCTGCAGGTGGCGGTGGACGAACTCGTCGAGCAGTTGGCAGGAGGTGCCCGGCAGCGGCCGGGTCAGCTGACTCATCGCGACGAACAGGTCCCCGTGGTCGACGTCCGGCCGGAGTTCGCCGGTGGCCCGGGCGCGCTCCATCAGTCCGCTCACGGCGGACCGCAGGCGCTCCCGCGTCTCGGTCAACTCCGGGTCGTCCGGATCGACGGTACTGGTGAAGACGGCGCAGAGCCCGCCGACCTTCTCCGCCACGGTCGCGTGCACGAACCGCTGCAGAGCGTCGAACGGACCGCCGCCCACTCCCGCGTCCGCCTCGGCCGTCGCCGTCTCGGCGAGGGCCAGGATGCGGTTCTTGACGAGCAGCGCCACTTCCTGGATCAGCGCCGTGCGGTCCGGGAAGTTCCGGTACAGCGTGGCATTGCCGACCCCCGCCCGCTTCGCGATCTCGTCCAGCGGCACCTCGGCACCGTGCTCGACGAACGCGTCCCGGGCCGCCAGCACGATCCGCTCCCGGTTCCGGCTCGCGTCCGCACGCAACTTCGGCGTGCGCACACTCCCCGTGGAACGGGCCGGCTCTGCGGCGACGGTGGTCATGGCGACTGCTCCTCCAGGATACCGGGGAAGTTCTCCCCGCTTTCTCCAACGTACTCGGAAACGGGGAATCCGTCCCCGCAATTTCCTCCCGTGCTGTGACCTGCGTCACATCCATGTGTGGATGGGATGCGGTCGGCTGTCGTCAAAACCGGGCGCCCGCGTATCCACTCGCCGGTGCGCTCGTTGCACCCGGCGGGTGCCCAGGCGAAGGAGCAGAGCCCGTGACCGCGATCTCCGAACGCCCCCAGATGCTGCCCGAGCAGTTCGAGGAGTTCGTCCGCCGACTGGGCCGGACCGTCGAAGGCATCCGGCCGGAGTTCATCAACGGGAAGCTGGGGGTCAAGCCCGTGCCGGACGGAGACCACGGCCTGATCATCGAGTGGCTGATGCGGATCTGCATCCAGTCGCGTCCTGAGTTGTGGCTGTACGACCAGGGGTTGAAGGTCGAGACCTGCCGCGGCGGCCACGCGCACCCCGACGGCACGCTCGCACCGAGCGGCACGTTCGGCAGTCAGGGGGAGTGGGCGAATGCCGATGGCGTCCTGATGGTTGTCGAGGTCACCTCCTACGACTCCGACACGGACCGCCGTGACCGCGTCGAGAAGCCCCGCGCGTACGCCGAGACCGGGATCCCCGTCTACCTGTTGATCGACCGCGATTCCGCCGAAGTCGTCGTCCACAGCCAGCCGGACGGCGTCCGCTACGAGACCGTCCAGACCCTCCCCTTCGGCAGGAGCGTCCGCCTGCCCGACCCGGTCGGCATCACGCTGGACACCGAGCCGCTCAAGAACTGGGTCCGCTGAGCCCGGCCGTGCCTTCCCGGACGGGCTACCCCGGCCGCCGTAGGGTGTGGGCGTCCCGGGCGGCCGGTGGGCCGCGGGAGTCGGGAGGGGCCCGGCGGCCGGGTCGGCGAGGAGGTCCGCGATGGGCAGCGAGGAGACGACCGCGAAGGTGCGCTGCGTGGCGGCCGTTCCGTGCTGGGTGAGCCTGATGGCCCGGGACCTGGAGAGTGCCACGGGGTTCTACGGTCCGCTGCTGGGTTGGGAGTTCGAGCCCGGGCCGGAGCGCTTCGGCCCGTACGTACACGCGGTGACCGGCGGGGAGGCGGTGGCCGGGCTGGGGGTGGCGGGCCTCGGGGCGGTGCCGGTCTCCTGGACCAGCTACTTCGGGACGGAGAGCGCCGACGCCGCCGCCGACGCGGTGCGCGAGCGCGGCGCGACCCTGGCGGTCGGCCCGCTGGCCTTCGACGCCGGGCGGGTGGCCTTCGCGGCGGACCCGGCCGGGGCGGTGTTCGGCATCTGGGAGGGCCCGCTGGGTCGGGCCCGGAGGCTGAACCTGCCGGGTGCGCCGGTCTGGATCGAGCTGCGCACCCCGGACCCGTTCGCGGCGGCGCTGTTCTACGGCGAGGTGTTCCGCTGGGACGGCCGGGACCCGGAGCGCTTCGAGGTCCGCTGGGAGCACGACCGGGTGGTGCTGCGCGCGGAGGGGCACAGCGTCGCGGCGCTGGCCAAGGAGCAGGCGGAGGGCCCGGCCGGCCCGCCGCCGCACTGGGAGGTCTCCTTCGCCGTCCCCGACACCGACCGGGCGGTGGCGCGGGCCGTGGAGCTGGGCGGGGCGGGGATCGGCCCGGTCTTCGACTCCCCGTACGGCCGGGTGGCCCGGCTGCGGGACCGTGAGGGCGCCCGCTTCGCGGTGATCAGCCCGAAGAGCTGAGCGGCCTCAGCCCGAGGGGCCGGTGCCCGAAGGCTCGGCGCCTGCCGGTTCGGTGCCTGCCGGTTCGGTGCCCGAGGGGCCGGTGCCCGAAGGCTCGGCGCCTGCCGGTTGGGTGCCTGCCGGTTCGGTGCCTGCCGACTCGGTGTCCGCCCGCTGCGCCCGGAGCCGTTCGCCGAGCGCCGCGCGGGTCGCTGCGGGCAGGGCCTTGCGGGCGGCCGGGAAGACCGTCTTCTCCTCGCCGGTGAGGTGCCGCCGGAGGGTGTCGCCGAGGCCGCGCAGCAGGGTGTCGAAGGCCGGGTCGGCCGGGCCGACTCCTTGCAGGTCGGCGAGGTACTGCCCGATCGCCAGGTGGTCGTGGATGCTGCTGAACACCAGGGCGCCGCCCTCGGGCACGTCGTGCTGGACGAGCGGGAAGAGGTGCTCCTCCTCGGCGGCGCAGTGGCTGAACAGCAGATCGGTCAGTCTGGTGACCAGCTCGCCGCGCTCGGCCGAGCCGGCCGGCGCCGCCTCGGCGCGGTCGAGCAGGTCGGTGGCCGCCTTGTGGTCGGCGGTGAACTCGCCGAGGATGTCCGGCCTGCGGCTCATGGCGTGCCCGCCTCTCGTCCGGGATCAGGACTCGCCCCCCGTACTGTCCAGTATCCGGCGCCGCCGCGTGGAACCTCCGGTCCGGCTGCCGCCGGGCTCGGGTTCCGTACGGAAAGTCCCTGCTCAGCCGCCGTCCCGCCGTCCGGTGAGGGCCAGCAGCCGGGTCTGCGGGGTGGCGTCCGCGGGCACCGGCAGCGGCGGGTCGAACAGTCCGCTGCCGGAGAGGTCGCCGTAGCCGCCGATCTCGCCGAGCGCGAAGTCCACCAGGTCGGCCGGGAGCCGGGTGCGGGTGCCGATGGCCTCGGCGAGGTCCCAGGCGTGGACGACCAGGTCGGCGGTGAGCTGGTCCAGGTAGTACTGCCCGGAGACATCCGCGAAGGAGAGGTGGACGGTGAGTTCGGTGGCGCCGGGCACCTCCCAGGCCTGCCGGGCGGCTTCGGCGGCGGAGCTCCAGGCGGCGACCGGATCGTCGCCGAGCACGTCGCCGTCGTAGCGGCCGCCGACCTCGGCGATGGTGGCGCCCATCAGCAGGTCGGGCACCCAGAGCTGTTCGGCGGTGAGGTGGTTGACCAGGTCCCGCACCGTCCAGTCGGCGCACGGGGTGGGGGAGTCCCACTGGCCGGGGGCGACCAGCCGGACCCGCTCGTCGAAGGCGGCGAGTGCCTCGGGGTAGGGCGTGCCGGACCGGCTGGCCGGCTGGTGTTGCCTGCGGTGAGCCATGTCTCCACCCTGCCCCGGCCCCGGTGGGGTTCGCGAGTCGTCCATGCACCGTCAGTTGTTCAAATTCGAACTCCACGGTACGGTCGGAGAGCGGCCGGTTCAAGTTTCAACTAGAGGCGCGGCGTGTCCCGCCCCGCCCGGCCGCATCACCACACGCACCCCTACGACCGACCCCGATCGATGGAGACGCGCATGCCGAGCAGCAGCCCGAGCACGACCGCCGCCACCAGTCCCACCGGCCCGACCGGCCTCGCCGCCCGCTTCGCGCGGGACGGCTCCGGGTCCGCGACGACCTCCCCGCACGCCTACGACGCCGGACTCCTGCTCCTGCGCCTGGTGCTCGGCCTGACCATGGCCGCGCACGGCAGCCAGAAGCTGTTCGGCTGGTTCGGGGGCGGCGGGATCGACGGCACCGGTCAGTTCTTCACCATGAGCGGCTACCCGGCCGGCAACGCCATGGCCGTGGTGGCCGGCCTGACCGAGGTCCTGGGCGGACTCGGCCTCGCCGTCGGCCTGTTGACCCCGCTGGCGGGCGCCGCGATCGTCGGCACGATGGTCAATGCGATCGCCGTCACCTGGGGCGGCGGCTTCTTCGCCCCGAAGGGCAGCGAGTACGAGCTGCTGCTGACGGCGGGCGCCGCCGCCCTGGCGCTGACCGGCCCGGGCCGCTACGCGGTGGACCGCTTCCTGCCGGTGCTGAAGGCGCACCGCCTGGCGTACGGCGTGGCCGCCGTGCTGGTCGGCCTGGCGACGGCCGGGGTGATCCTGCTGCTGCGCAAGTAGCAGGGCGGTGCCGCCCTTCGGCGGCTCAACTCGCTTGCCGGGACGCCGTACTGATGGGCCGTCAGTACGGCGTTCCGGCGTCCCGCGTTCCGGCGCTCCGGCGTTCCGAGGTGGTGCCGCGCGCGATCACTCGCCGATCCGCACCAGTGCCAGGGTGATGTTGTCCGGGCCGCCCGCCTCGACGGCCGCCTTCCACAGCTCGAAGGCGGCCCTGCCGTCGGCCCGGTCGGAGGGCCCGTCCGCGCGGGCGAGCAGTCCGGCGAGCTCCTCCTCGGGCACCGGGTCGGTCAGGCCGTCGCTGCACACCAGGTAGCGGTCGCCGGCGGCGAGCGGCGCGACCCGTACGTGCGGTTCGACGAAGGTGAGCCCGAGCGAGCCGCCCAGGGTCTGGGTGACCAGCGGGGTGGTGCGCCGGCCGGGTGGCAGCGGCGGGCTGTCGTCCACGCTGACCCGCTCCAGCCTCACCGGTGCCGAGCTGCCCTGGGCCGGGTCCGGCCGTCCCCGTGCTGACCGCTCCTGCGCCGACGGCTCGGTGGGCGGCGGCTCCGGGCCGTCACTGCTGATCCGGTAGACCCGGCTGTCGCCCACGTTGAAGACCACGGCCCGGTCGGGCAGCAGCACCAGCCCCGCGACCGTGGTCCCCATCGCGGCCAGCTCCGGCTCCCCGGCGGCGGCCGCGTAGACCGCCCGGTTGCACTCCTGGAGCTCCTCCCGGACGGCCTCCTCGCCGTCCAGTCCACCCCCGGCGGCGGCGAGCCGCCGGGCGACCAGGGCGCTGGCCACCTCGCCGCCGGGGTGGCCGCCGAGGCCGTCGGTCACGGCGACCACGCAGGGCGGGCCGAGCGGGAAGAGCAGGGTCTGCGGATTGGTGGTCACGGTGGCGCAGAGCGTCCACGGGCCGACCGTGAGGCTGTCCTCGTTGTGCTCCCGCACCAGGCCCTCGTGGCTCAGTGCGCTCACCGCGATGTACGGCGCCATCGGTTCGCCGTCCTTCCGCGGGCTCCGGCCGTTGCCGGGGCCCGCCTTCCATTGTCGGCGGGAACCGCGGGAATAACGATCCGCAGCCGCGTGCTAGGGTGGTTGAAAGTTGAACGACTTGGACCTCCTGGAGTGTGGTGAGCAGCATGCAGTTCGGAATCTTCACCGTCGGCGACGTCACCCCCGACCCGACCACCGGCCGCACCCCCAGCGAGCACGAGCGGATCAAGGCGATGGTGGCCATCGCGCGCAAGGCGGAGGAGGTCGGCCTGGACGTCTTCGCGACCGGCGAGCACCACAACCCGCCGTTCGTCCCGTCCTCGCCGACGACCATGCTCGGCTACGTCGCCGCGCAGACGGACCGCATCATCCTCTCGACCTCGACCACGCTGATCACCACCAACGACCCGGTGAAGATCGCCGAGGACTTCGCGATGCTCCAGCACCTCGCCGACGGCCGGGTGGACCTCATGATGGGCCGCGGCAACACCGGCCCGGTATACCCGTGGTTCGGCAAGGACATCCGCCAGGGCATCCCGCTCGCGATCGAGAACTACGCGCTGCTGCACCAGCTGTGGCGCGAGGAGGTCGTCGACTGGCAGGGCCGCTTCCGCACCCCGCTGCAGTCCTTCACCTCCACCCCGCGCCCGCTGGACGACGTCCCGCCGTTCG
Organism: Kitasatospora sp. NPDC029367; assembly: GCF_055569135.1. Classification (NCBI taxonomy): domain Bacteria; kingdom Bacillati; phylum Actinomycetota; class Actinomycetes; order Kitasatosporales; family Streptomycetaceae; genus Kitasatospora; species Kitasatospora sp. NPDC029367. The sequence goes on along the minus strand of NZ_JBVHYH010000017.1, from coordinate 13,033 downwards.
TCTGGCACGGTTCGATCCGCAGCCCGGAGATCGCCGAGCAGGCCGCCTACTACGGCGACGGCTTCTTCGCGAACAACATCTTCTGGCCCAAGGAGCACTTCCAGAAGCTGATCGACCTCTACCGCGAGCGCTACGCCCACTACGGGCACGGCACCCCCGAGCAGGCGGTGGTCGGGCTCGGCGGCCAGGTGTTCATGCGGAGGAACTCCCAGGACGCGGTGCGCGAGTTCCGCCCGTACTTCGACAACGCGCCGGTGTACGGGCACGGGCCCTCGCTGGAGGAGTTCACCGAGCAGACCCCGCTGACCGTGGGCAGCCCGCAGGAGGTCATCGAGAAGACGCTGACCTTCCGCGAGACCTTCGGCGACTACCAGCGCCAGCTGTTCCTGATGGACCACGCCGGCCTGCCGCTCAAGACCGTGCTGGAGCAGCTGGACCTGCTGGGCGAGGAGGTCGTGCCGGTGCTGCGCGAGGAGTTCGCCAAGGGCCGCCCGGCCCAGGTCCCGGACGGGCCGACCCACGCCGCTCTGGTCGCGGCCCGGGACGAGCAGACCGTGGAGGTGGCCAAGTGACCGCACTCAAGGTGGCCGTGGTGAGCGCCGGCCTCAGCAAGCCGTCCTCGACGCGGCTGCTGGCCGACCGGCTCGCCGAGTCGACCGTGCGCCGGCTCGGGCTGGAGGGGCGGGAGGCCGAGGTCACCGTGGTCGAGCTGCGGGACCTCGCCGTGGACATCGCCAACAACTTCGTCACCGGCTTCCCGGCCGCCGCGCTGCGCGGGGCGATCGGGACGGTGACGGGGGCGGACGCGGTGATCGCGGTGACGCCGATCTTCACCGCCTCCTACAGCGGCCTGTTCAAGTCCTTCTTCGACCTGATCGACCACGACGCGCTCACCGGCAAGCCGGTGCTGATCGCCGCCACCGGCGGCACGCCGCGGCACTCGCTCGCCCTGGAGCACGCCGTCCGGCCGCTGTTCAGCTATCTGCGCGCGGTGGTGCTGCCGACCGCCGTGTACGCGGCCACCGACGACTGGGGCACGGCGGGCGACCCACTCACCGACGGCCTGCCGGGCCGGATCGACCGCGCGGCGGGCGAGCTGGCGGCCCTGCTGGCCGGGCGGGCCCCGGCAGCGGAGGCGGCGGCGGTGCCGGAGCAGGTGGTCCCGTTCGCCGAGCAGCTGGCGGCGCTGCGGGTCTGAGGGGCGCGGGCAGGCGGAGGGGCGGGTGCGCGACCGAGCGCCCCGCCCCTTCCCCATGTCCCGCGCCCGGCTGCGCACCGTCCGTCGGCTGCGCGCCGTCCGCCGGGTGGGGCCGTCCGCCGTGCGAGGTCGCCGTCGGGATGATCAGATTGGTACCGATCTGTCACGACCCGTCCACCCCCCGGCCCAGCGAGAGAGCCCGCCGCGAGCCTCCTGCGAACCTCCCGAGGAGGAACCCCGCCGTGCAGCCCGAACCCCAAGCCGTGCTCTCCCCGCTGACCAGTGCGGCGATCTTCCTGGTCCTCACCGTGGAACCCGGCGGCGAGCCCACCGTCCGCGACCTGCTGCCCGACCTCGCCGGACTGCGCCGGGCCGTCGGCTTCCGGGCCCCCGAGGGCAGCCTCACCTGCGTCACCGGCATCGGCTCCGACCTCTGGGACCGGCTCTTCACCGGCCCCCGTCCCGCCGGACTCCACCCCTTCCAGGAGGTGGCCGGCCCCCGCCACCGTGCCCCGGCCACCCCCGGCGACCTGCTGCTGCACCTGCGGGCCGAACGGATGGACCTCTGCTTCGAACTCGCGAGCCGCCTGGTCGACCGGCTCGCCGGGGCGGCCACCGTGGTCGACTCCGTCCAGGGCTTCAAGTACTTCGACGAGCGCGACCTGCTCGGCTTCGTCGACGGCACCGAGAACCCCGAGGGCCGCGCGGCCGAGACCGCCGTCGTGGTGGGGGAGGAGGACCCGGGCTTCGCCGGCGGCAGCTACGTCATCGTCCAGAAGTACCTGCACGACCTCGACAAGTGGAACGCGCTCAGCGTCGAGCAGCAGGAGGGGGCCGTCGGCCGTACCAAGCTCACCGACATCGAGCTGGACGACGACGTCAAACCCGCCGACTCGCACGTCGCCCTCACCGTGATCACCGGCCCGGACGGCGCCGAGCGGAAGATCCTCCGGTTCAACATGCCCTTCGGTTCCTTCGACCGCAGCGGCGAGTTCGGCACCTACTTCATCGGCTACGCGCGCGACCCCGGGGTCACCGAGGAGATGCTGCGCAACATGTTCCTCGGCCGCCCGCCCGGCACCACCGACCGGCTGCTCGACTTCTCCACCGCCGTCACCGGTTCGCTGTTCTTCGTCCCGACCGCCGACCTCCTGGACTCTCCGCCCCCGGCCGCCCCGCCCCCACCCCTGGCCCACCCGGACGGCTCCCTCGGCATCGGCAGCCTCAAACCGACCTCCTGAACAGCCGCCGCCCGCACCGGCCACCCGCCCGAACCCGCCGCCTCCTGAACAGCCGACCTCCTGAACAGGACCCGCACCATGAGCAACCTGCACCGAGAACTCGCCCCCGTCTCCGCCGCCGCCTGGGAGGAGATCGAGGAGGAGGCCCGGCAGACCTTCAAACTGCACATCGCCGGCCGCCGCGTGGTCGACCTCAACGGCCCCGACGGCCCCACCCTCGCCGCCGTCGGCACCGGCCACCTCACCACCATCGACCCACCCCTCGACGGCGTCCAGGCCCACGCCCGCACCAGCCGCCCGGTGGTCGAGCTCCGCGTCCCCTTCACTGTCAGCCGATCCGCCGTCGACGACGTGGAACGCGGCTCCCGCGACTCCGACTGGCAACCCGTCAAGGACGCCGCCCGCACCCTCGCCCGCGCCGAGGACCGCACCGTCTTCGACGGCTACCCCGCCGCCCACATCGAGGGCATCCGCGCCGACTCCACCAACCCGCCGGTCCAACTCCCCCCGGACGTCCGCGAATACCCCGAGGCGGTCAGCCAGGCCCTCACCGCCCTCCGCCTCGCCGGCGTCGGCGGGCCCTACTCGCTCCTGCTCGGAGCCGAGGCGTACACCGCGGTGAACGAGATCACGGACCACGGCCATCCCGTCCACAACCACCTGGCCCGGCTGCTCGACGGGGACATCATCTGGGCCCCCGCGATCGAAGGGGCCTTCTTGCTCTCCACCCGGGGAGGCGATTTCGAACTCTTCCTCGGGCAGGACGTTTCCGTCGGCTACCTCTCCCACGACGCTGACTCGGTACGGCTCTATCTGCAGGAGTCGTTGACTTTCAGCGTCTACACGGGAGAGGCAGCCGTCGCCCTACATGCCTAGCACCACAACGGCATGGAAGCGGCGATCATGAAGATGTGCATGAACATGTTCATCGTGCTTCGTGGCTCTCTGCCTGGAATCCGGGCGGCGCAAGATCGCCGGTCGGGGCAGATGATAGGCCAAACGCCATTGCTCCTGTCAAACGGTTGGCCGATGTACGAACGAAGTTTCAGGAGTGGAGATTATTTGAAGACTTCGGCTTGAGGTCGGCGAGTGCCGAGCGGGCCAGTGCCGCCTCGTCCGCGATGTCGACCTGCTCGGCCAGATGAATGGCGGCGGTCAGCTGCGCGCGGGCGGCAGTCGTATTCCCGAGTGCCGCCTCACAGCGGCCCAGGCCGCGCAGGGCTGCTGCTTCCTCCCGCGCGGCACCGATGGAGCGGGCCAGCTGGAGTGCTGTCGCGTGCTGGTCCAGGGCTTCCTCGTGTCGACCGGCGCTCGACATGGTCTGACCGAGGCTGTTCAGGCCGTCCGCCTCGTAGCGGACGCTGCCGACCTCGCGAAAGGTGGTCAAGGCAGCCCGGTGGAGCGAAAGGGCGCGGTCGAGTTCGGCGGGAATTCTCAGTGTTCCGGCCAGGTTGACGCGTACCACCGACAGCTCCACCGGTGGCATGAGGCCGTCTCCGATTTCCAGGATCCGCTCGAAGGTGCTGCGTGCCTCCGCATTTCTCCCGGAGCTGGAGTGGAGCTCTCCGAGATTGTTGAGTATGCGGAGCTCGAGAACCCGGTCATTGAAATCCCGGGCACATGGGAGGGCGCTGTCATAGGCGGCCTGCGCCGCTTCCGAATTCCCCACCGAGCGGTGCAGGATTCCTATGTTGGCGAGGCAGCGGGCGGCATTCAGCTGATCCTCCTGCTGGATCCGGATGGCGAGCACCTCCTCCTGCAGTGCGAGCGCCTCGTGGAGTCGGCTCTGGTTCCATCTCAGTCGCCCGAGCAGGCCCAGCGCGTTCGCCGTGGCGTCCGGGTCGCCCTCGCGGCGGGCGAGGGCCAGGCTACGCTCCAGGGCCTCGACTGCGGGGTCGTAGTGGGAGGCGTTCGCGAGTGTCGCCCCCAGGTCGCTCAGCGCCCATGCCTCCTGGAGGTCGTTCGTCTGCGACTGCCACAGGGCGGCCGCGGCGCGGTGCATGTCCTGGGCCTCGCTCCAGTACGCCTCGGCGTCCAGGTGGCCGGCCAGCACGTGGGCGAGCCAGGCGCCGGTCTCCGCGCGGCCGACGCGATGTGCGTGGGCGGCGAGGGCGATGAGCGTGGCGATCTCGGCCTCCAGCCAGGCCCTGGCCGATTCGGCCGAATCCATCGCCATATCCGCCAGGATGGCTTCCAGATCATGAAATTGATGATCAGTCAGCAGCTCGGCTCTCGACCTGCGCGGATAGAGCAGGTGATCCGCCTGGTCGGCCGCACTCAGAGCGAAGCGGAGCAGTCGGTCGACCGACGATTCCCGGAGGTCGTCCTCGACTCCCAGGGCCACTGCGAAATCCCGTAAAAGGTCGTGAAGTTGGTACCTTTCGGGCGTGATCTCGATGAGGAGGTGGCAGTTCAGCAATGCCTCCAGCACCTGGTCGGTTTCGTCCACCGTGCGCCCGAGCAGTGCCGCCGCCGCGTGCACACCGAAGTCCGGTCCCGGATACAGGCCGAGCAGCCGGAAGGCCGATCGCTGGCTCGGCGGAAGGTACTGGTAGGAGACCTCGAAGGCGCGCGCGATGCTGTCCGAGCCGCTGCGGATCTCGGCGAGGCGGCCCCTGCGGGAGAGGCGTCGGGCGAGGTGGTCGAGGGTCCAGGACGGGCGGGCCCGGAGGCGGCTGGCGGCGAGTTCGATGGCGAGCGGGAGGAGGCCGCAGCGGTTGACGATCTCGACCACGCGGTCGCGGTCCGTCGAGCGCTCGGGGCCGACCAGGTCGGTGAACAGGGCGACGGCGTCGTCGACCGGCAGGAGGTCCAGGAAGACCGGCCGGGAGCCGGGGAGTTCGGCGAGTCGTTGGCGGCTGGTGACGATGACCAGGGCGGCCGGCGCGGGTGGCAGCAGCGGGCGGATCTGGGAGGCGTTCGCGGCGTCGTCCAGGACGAGGACGGCCCGGCGGGTGGAGAGGGTCTCGGCGCAGAGGGCGAAGACCTCGTCGGCGTCGAGCGGGATGGTGGTGGCGGGCACGCCGAGGCGTCTGAGCAGCAGGGCGCCGGTGGCCTCCGGGGTGAGTGGCGGTTGGTTGCCGACGTGGGCGCGCAGGTTGAGGTGGACGTAGCCCTCGGGGAAGTGCTCGCGCATCAGGTCGGCGGCGTGCAGGGCGAGGGTGGTCTTGCCGACGCCGGGCATGCCGAGGATCGCGGAGACGGTGACGACCCCTCCCCGAGCGGCGGCGGCGCCGGGCAGGACACGGCGCAGGTCGTCCCGTCTGCCGATCATCCGGTGCCGTCCCGGGGCGCCGGGGGTCGACGCGGCGACCTCGGCAGGGGAGTCGGCGGCCCGGACGAGTTCCGCCCGTCCGGGTGTGCCCGGCAGGGGTTCGCCGTTGAGCATGAGCCGGTGCAGTCGGGTGAGTTCCTCGCCGGGGTCGGTGCCGAGGCGGGTGCGCAGCAGCCGGACGACGGCGGGGTAGACGGCCAGGGCGTCGGCCTGGCGACCGGCCGCGTGGAGTGCGGTCATCAGGTGACCGGCCAGGCGTTCGTCGGTGGGGCGGTCCTCGCGCAGGGCGGTGAGTTCGGGGATCAGTTCGTGGTGGCGGCCGATCCGCAGGTCGAGCTCGATCCGTTGCAGGGTGGTGGCGAAGCGCTGGTCGGCCATGGTGGCGCGGGTGGTGCGGGCCCAGTCGCCGGGCAGACCGGCGAGGGGTTCGCCGCCCCAGAGTTCCTCGGCGCGGCCGAGGACGGTTCTGGCCTGGTGTTCCTGTCCGTTACCGGCGAGCAGTCCGGCTCGTTGGGACAGGTCCAGATATCGGTGCCAGTCGATGAGTTGGGGGTCCGCCCGCAGGGTGTACGTGTGCGATCGGGTGTCGATCGTGGGCACTTCCCCGGGGCTTTCCGTCCCGGCGGCGCGGGCGGCGCGTCTCAGGAGCGCGCGGAGGTGGGAAACGTGGCTGTACAGGCTGGTCAGTGCGCTGGGCGGTGGTTCTTCGTCCCACAGTCGGTGTGCGAGCGACGTATGGGAGAGCGGCCTTCCGAGCTCCATGGCGAGTGCGGCCAGCAACTGCCTCCGTTTGTCGGAGTGGAGTGCCAACGGCTCTCCGTTCACCGACAGTTCAACTGAACCCAGGAGATGGATCCGCATGCGACGCCCCCCGCCGGTTGGCTACCAGCTTGCCGTGTCGCGGGTGAGCATGGCACGCGTCCGGGGCGATCGGCTATACCACGATGGGGTTCGGAAGATGGTCCTTTGGGAATGTTCTCGACTTGACGACAAGTCATCTGCTAGTGCGGAACGGTCAATTCGTCGAAGGCAGGGGGAGCCAGTGACAATTCGGGCCGCGGTGGGGTGCTGCCCGTGACGGGCGCCGACCTGCCCTCAGGGGTCGTGCGCAACTCGCTGACCGGCGGAGGGGTCGGCGGTTCGGTGGTGCAGGCGGGCACGATCAACGGTGGGGTGCATCTGGTCACCCGGCCGCTGTTGCCGACACCGCGCCAACTGCCGCCAGGTCCACGGCGGTTGATCGGGCGGTGTGCCGATCTGGCGGCGCTGGACCAGGTGTTGAGCGAGGACGGCGGCGCGGCGGATGCCACCGTCGTGGTGACCGGACCGGCCGGAGTCGGCAAGACGGCCCTCGCCGCCCAGTGGTTGCGCGGTCTGGCCGGGCGCTTCCCGGACGGCCAGCTGTACGCCGATCTGCGCGGGTACGCGCCGGGTGGGCCCGCCGACCCGGCCGAGGCGCTCGGCGCGTTCCTGCGGGCGTTCGGCATCTCACCGGCGCCCCCCAGTCTGGAGGAGGGCGTGGCCCTGTGGCGCTCGGTGGCGGCCGAGCGGCGGATCTCCGTGCTGCTGGACAACGCCTCGACCGCCGCACAGGTCCGCCCGCTGCTGCCGGGCTCGGACGGCACCGTGGTCGTGGTGACGAGTCGGCGCCGGCTCACCGGGCTGGGGATAGACGGCGCGGTGTTCCGGGGGCTGGAGCCGCTCGCGCCGGAGGCGTCGAAGGAGATCCTCGCCGAGCGGGTCGGTGAGCGCCGGGTGGCGGACGAGAGCGATGCCGCGGCCGAGGTGGTGGATGCCTGTGCCGGGCTGCCGCTGGCGATCTGCCTGGCGGCGGCGCGGATCGCGGCGCGGCCGGCCCAGTCGCTGGCGGCGACCGCCGAGAAGCTGGGCCGCGGCGCGGACCGGCTGGCGGTGCTGGACGTGGAGGGCGAGACGGTGCAGGAGCTGCTGGACGCCTCCTACGGAGTGCTGGAGCCGGCGAGCGCCCGGCTGTACGGACTGCTGGGCCTGCTGCCCTTCGCCGAGTTCACCCTGGAGAACGCCGCCGTCCTCGCGGATCTGGACCTGTCGGGGGCGGACCGGCTGCTGGACGGCCTGATCGACGTGCACCTGCTGGAGGAGAGGGGGCCGGAACGGTTCCGCTTCCACGACCTGGTCCGGCTGCACGCCCGGGCACACGGGGCGGAGGACCGGGGCACCGCGGCCACCGGGGCCGCCTTCGACCGGCTCGTCGACTGGTACCTCGCCTCGACCACGGCCGCCGAGGCGGTGGTCTCGCCGAGCCACCGCACGCTCGCCCGCGACTACCTCACCCGGCCCGTGCACCCGGCCCGCGAGTTCGTGGACGCCACCCGGGCCCTGGAATGGCTGGACGAGGAGCGCGACCGGCTGGCCGACCTCCTGCGCTGGTCCGAGGAGCTGGGCCGGCCCGCCGCCGCCTGGCAACTCGCGGACGCCATGTGGCCGTTGTTCCTGCGGCTGCGTCCGGCCCGGCTGTGGGTGGAGGCGCACCGGATCGGTCTGCGGGGTGCCCGTGCCGTCGGTGACCGCGGCGGCGAGCTGCGGATGCTGACCTCGGGTGGTAACGGCCTGCGGAACGCGGGCGACGCGGAGGAGGCGGCCGACTGGTTCGCCGCAGCCCTCTCCCTGGCCCGGGAGGGGGACCAGCCGCTGGTCCAGGCGAACGCGCTGTACGGGCTGAGCCAGACCCATCGGATGGCGGGTCGGCTGGAGGAGGCGGCCGAGTGCCTGCACCGGGTGGTGGAGCTCAGGGAGGCCCAGGGCCAGCTCCGCGGTTCGGCGCTGGCCCGGCTGGCTCACGGCGAGGTGCTGCTGCTGGCCGACCGGGCGGCCGAGGCGGTGGAGCTCCTGGAGCGCGCGGGCCGTGAGCTGTCCTCGATCGGGGACGACTACGAGGTGGCCCGGGCGAGGGCCTTCCTGGGACTGGCGCACGGCCTGCTTGGTGCGTACGACCACGCCGAGGCCTGCCTGGAATCCGCCCTCACGGGCTTCCGGACCGCGCTGTCGGTGCACTGGGAGGCCCGGACGCTGGAGTTCGCCGGCCAGGTCGAGGAACGGCGCGGCCGCCCGGATGCGGCACGCGCCCGGTTCGAGCAGTCGCGGGCCCGCTACCAGGACGTGGGTGCCGCGGCCGAGGCGGCCCGACTGGCGGACCGCCTCGCCGCGTACGGGCTCGCTACCCCCGTTCCCGAGGGGCGCCCCGGCGGCCCGTCCGGCTGAACCGGGCGCACGGGCCGAACCGGTCCAGCTCGGTCAGCGCCCGACCGGCCGCCAGCCAGGCGTGCGCCAGCGACCCGAGGGCCAGCGGCAGCGCCGGCGCACCGTCGGTGCGGCGCGCCCCGGGTGCGGGGCGCAGGAGGAGCCGCGCCCCGGTCCGGGCGAGCAGCAGCACCGCTCCGCCACGACGTTCGGCGGTGGCGACGGCGCAGCCGGGGTGGGCGGACAGCGCCTCGACGAGACGCGCGCCGATGTCGGCGGCCGGGAGGAGCCCCAGGTGGAGCACGTCGGCCTGCCGCCGCCAGCGCAGGGCGGTCGGTTCGGTGAGGTCGAGTACCAGGTGCTCGTCCTCGAAGCCGGGACGGGGCCGGCCGTCGTGCGGTGCGGCGGGTGGGTCCGCGGTCAGCAGTACGTGGCGGGCGCCGGCGGGGGAGACGACCCGGGCGTCGAACAGGCTCGCCGGGGGCCGACCGGACGGCGGGGCGGCGAGCGGCGCCAGCCGTACGGTGTGCAGGACGGCGGTCATCCGGCCCGCCGGGAGTCCGGCGCGAACGGGGCGTCCAGCGGGTCCGGCAACGGCAGCGTGGCCGGCACCGGGCTGTGCGCGGGCTGGCCGAGTCCGAGCACCCGGTACAGCAGCCGACGGGCGTTGCGGTCGAAGCGGCCGGGTTCGGAGCTGATCCGGTCGGCGATCGCCGCGTAGTCCTCCGGGTGGTACTGCTCCGCGGCGTAGGCGAGCTGGTCGGTGAGCGGGTGTCCGGGGGCGAGCGCGGGCGCGGTCCGGGCGAGTTGGGCGGAGGGCGAGCGCGGGTTGACGTTCCGGTGCGGGTACTCGGCCAGCAGGACGGGGGCGCCGGTCATCGCCCCGTAGAGGGTGACCGAACCGTGGTCGCCGATGACGTAGTCGGCGGCCACCAGCAGCGGCCGCCAGTCCGCCTCCGGCGGGACGACCGAGACGGCTCCGCCCGCGGTGGCCGTCGCCCAGGACCGCACCTGCCAGGGACTGTGCGCCGCCGAGATGTTCGGATGGGTCAGCAGCGCGGTGCGGTAGCCCGACCGGGGCAGCTCGGAGGTCAGCCGGGGCAGGACGGCGTCGAGCCGGGTGAACAGCGAGCCGGCCCCCCAGGTGGAGGAGACCAGGACGAACTTCTCCCCCGGTCGCAGTCCCAGGGCCGCCCGGTAGTGCTCCCGGTGCGGCAGCGCGGCGGCGATCCGGTCGTAGCAGGGGTCGCCGACCACCTCGGCGATCGGTACGGCCTCCGGGCAGCTGCGGCCTAGTTCGTCCAGCTGTTCCCGGTGGGCCAGCGCGAACGAGCTGGGGACGATCCTGCCCTCCCAGCACAGGTGGTCCGGGCCGAGTCCGATGGCCGCCCGCTCGCCGTCCGGTCCGCTGCGCCGGGACAGCTTGATGTTGCCCGCGCCGTGCGGGAGCCGGACGACCGGCCCGTTCAGCTGCTCCATCCCCTGCGAGCCGGCCGCCAGGACGAGGTCGAACTCGCGTCGAACGGCCTGCTCCCAGGGCAGCACGGTGGCGCCCAGGGCGAGCAGGCCCTCGGCCGCGCCGCGGTTGAACACGTGCGGCGCCACCGTGAACTGCACGTGGATCCGCAGGTCGGAGGCGAGCAGGGCGTAGAAGTCGTGCAGTCGCTGGGCGTAGACCACGGTCTGGGCGACGACCAGCACCCGCTTGCGGTCCGGCATGGTCTCCCACGGCCCGTTGCTGCCCCAGGCCGGGCTGTCGTGCGTCCCGTGAGCGGTCGTGATGTCCTGTTCCCCGTGCACCAAGGTCATTCCGTTCCCCCTCCTTGATCGCAGGTCGGGGCCGTCGACGAGCCCCGCCGCCGATGCTCCCCCGGCCGGTTGGTGGATTCATTGACGAGACCTGGCGGGGCCTTGCGGAAACCTTGTGCCCGCTTGCCGCCCCGACGGGCGGCCCCGGACACCGGGTAGGGTACTGAGTGCCTTTACCAGGGGTACTGAGTGCCGTATTCTCTCGGTGGAGCCTCTGATGCCAGTCGCAGACAGCCGACCCGGCATGCCGGTCCAGGTGGCGCTTGCGGCACGTGGGCGGCGGCCGGGCCGGGATTGGCACTCAGTACCCTCGGCCTGACCTGAGGCCATGGATCCAGTGCATCCGTGCACCCGTGACAGGAGAAACCGCTCATGAGCTTGAGGATCGTTGTCTGTGTGAAGTACGTGCCGGATGCGACGGGTGACCGTCGTTTCGCGGACGACCACACCACGGACCGGGAGGGTGTGGACGGCCTCCTGTCGGAGCTGGACGAGTACGGCGTGGAGCAGGCGCTGCGGATCGCCGAGGCGAACGAGGGTGCCGAGGTGACGGTGCTCACGGTGGGTCCGGACGATGCGAAGGACGCGCTGCGCAAGGCGTTGTCGATGGGTGCGGACAAGGCCGTGCACGTGAACGACGACGACATCCACGGTTCGGACGTGATCGGGACGTCGGCGGTGCTGGCGAAGGCGCTGGAGAAGACCGGGTTCGACCTGGTGATCGGTGGCATGGCGTCGACGGACGGCACGATGGGTGTGCTGCCGGCGCTGCTGGCGGAGCGGCTGGGTGTGCCGCAGGTGACGCTGCTGTCCGAGGTGTCGGTCGAGGGCGGTGTGGTGAAGGGCCGTCGGGACGGTGACGCGGCGACCGAGCTGGTCGAGGCGGCGCTGCCGGCGGTGGTCTCGGTGACGGACCAGTCGGGTGAGGCCCGGTACCCGTCGTTCAAGGGGATCATGGCGGCGAAGAAGAAGCCGGTGCAGTCGCTGGACCTGGACGACCTGGGCATCGAGGCGGACGAGGTCGGTCTGGCGGGTTCGTGGACGGCGGTCGACTCGGTGGCGGCGCGTCCGGCGCGGACCGCGGGCACGGTCGTCAAGGACGAGGGCGAGGGCGGCAAGCAGCTCGCCGCGTTCCTGGCCGACCAGAAGTTCATCTAGTCCGCCCCGCCCCGACCCCGATCCGGCTGATCCAGCCGATCCCGCTGAACACGGAGACATAGAGCAATGGCTGAGATTCTCGTCCTGGTGGACCACGCCGACGGTGCGGTCCGCAAGCCCGCCCTGGAGCTGCTGACCCTGGCCCGCCGCATCGGTGAGCCGTCCGCCGTCGTGCTGGGCGCGGGTGCCGCAGCCGCCGACATCGCCGCCAAGGTCGCCGAGTTCGGTGCCGCCAAGGTGTACGTCGCCGACGGCGCCGAGTTCGCCGACCAGCTGGTCGTCCCCAAGGTGGACGCCCTGGCCCAGATCGCCAAGGCCAACGACGTGGCCGCCGTGCTGGTCACCTCCTCCGGCGAGGGCAAGGAGGTCGCCGCCCGCGTGGCGCTGCGCCTCGGCTCCGGCATCATCACCGACGCGGTGGACGTCCGGGCCGGCGAGCAGGGCCCGGTTGCCACCCAGTCGGTGTTCGCCGCCTCGTACACCGTCGACTCCCGGGTGAGCAACGGCGTGCCGGTCATCACCGTGAAGCCGAACGCCGTCGCCCCGGAGGCCGTCGCGGCCGCCGGTGCGGTGGAGAACGTGTCGGTGGAGTTCACCGGCAACGCCGCCAAGGTCACCTCGCGCACCCCGCGGGTCTCCACCGGCCGTCCCGAGCTGACCGAGGCCGCCATCGTGGTCTCCGGCGGCCGCGGCGTCGGTGCCGCCGAGGGCTTCGGCGTGGTCGAGGAGCTCGCGGACGCGCTGGACGCGGCCGTCGGTGCCTCGCGCGCCGCCGTGGACGCCGGCTGGTACCCGCACAGCTCCCAGGTCGGCCAGACCGGCAAGCAGGTCTCGCCCCAGCTGTACGTGGCCAACGGCATCTCGGGCGCCATCCAGCACCGGGCCGGCATGCAGACCTCGAAGACCATCGTGGCCGTCAACAAGGACCCCGAGGCCCCGATCTTCGAGCTCGCCGACTACGGCGTGGTCGGCGACCTCTTCGAGGTGCTGCCGCAGCTCACCGCCGAGGTGAAGTCCCGCAAGGGCTGATCCCCCGCGAGGACCCCGCAACGATCGGAGGGCGGGGGGGGGGGGGGGGAGGGGGGGGGGGGGGGCGCGGGTCTAGGCGCTGAGCCGCCTGTTGTCTCCTCCTCC